>SKLK01000287.1 GCA_007123265.1 Kiritimatiellia bacterium | reverse complement strand
GATGAACGCCAGCCACAGAGGGCTGGCCTACAACATTGGGCATGATTGGCGACCGCCCCCCTTCGCCTCCGCAGCTCTCCTGAGTTCAACATTGGGACACCCGAGGCGAAATCGTAATCGAAGTCCCGGCCATGTTTCCGCAGCCAGAGATTAGGGCGAAAGATTAAGGCGAAAGACAAGGGGGAAAAGACGCTCTTTATCTTTCGCCTTAATCTTTCGCCCTTGTCTCACGTTCTCGCGCAGATTGCGACCTTTCAAGAATCGCGAGAGGCCGACAACCGTTTTATCTAGAGCATTTTAAATAAATCTGTAGCCATCCGGCTTGCCTCAGCGGTCACCCCGAGCGAAGTCGAGGGGTCTCCATCTGGCTGGCAAGGCCGGAGATTTCTCGACCCATTCGGCTTAGCTCAGGGCAGGCTCCGCTCGAAATGACCCATTGAATTGATAGGGCAATATTCCTAAAAAAACTTCTTAAGAATGATTGACCCGCCTAGGGTCATCCTCTATATGTCGGGGTTTGTCAGGAGGGTGTGAAGATATGATCAAATTTCGGTTAATGTTGATTTTGGCGGTTACGGCTTTCTTGATGGTGCGCCCGGATGCAGAGGCACAAGATCGTTGGGGTATTTTCCGAACCTTTGTGCAGGTAACGACGACCAGCGCGACCTGGTATCAGGCGGAGAACTTCCAAGGAACCAACCTCGGCAGCTTTGAGACCGGGGACACGCTGGCCTTGACCGGTGGCGAACTGAACACGTGGAAAGACCCCGGACAGGGGGGCGATGTGACGGCGGCCTTTATTAATTACCGGATCTACAACCAGAATGATGCGCCACCGGGATTCACGGAGATTCAGCGGAATTTTACACAGAATGCGCCCTACCAGGATGCAGGCGGGAACAACGTCAACGGTGCCAACGACCAGAAATGGGCTGACGGGCCGATGGACGTCAATGCGTTAAGTGGCCTGACCACGGCAGGCACCTACAATATCGAAATCTTCTTCCGGGCTACTGGCAACAATCCCGGCGAATTATTCTACAGCGCTTTCGGCAATAACTTTACGGCCACCTTCAATTTTTCTCCGTTGGATGATAACGGCGATGACAATGGGGACAATGGTAACGGGAACGGCAATGGAAACGGGAATGGCGGAGGCCCGGGCAGCGGGTTGGGAGCTATTCCGGAGCCGGGCACGATGGGCATGCTGGCGGTGGGCACGGTCCTTTTGCTGGCGACGCGTCGCCGCTTACACAAGTCCTGATCATCATAATTGCGGCAGTTGGCCCGCAGCCTTCATCGCGTCAAATTGTTCCGCAGGGATGAGGCGGCGGATGGCATCTATATGCGCTTTTGCCCGCTCGATGTCCCCTTTCCGAACCGCGATCTCCGCCATGTAGCGCAGCGGCGCCACGCCCGTAGGAATCACGCGGTGAGCCTGCTCCGCCACGGCATACGACTTTTCCCATTGCTCCAGATAAAACAAAATATGCGCCCATGTTAGTAAAGCCCGCGGATTGTCCGGGCTTTGTTCGGCCCAATACCTGGCATACCGATAGGAGCTATCAAAATCCTGCAATTGACCGGCGATGGTGGTCAAATTCATCATCACACCGTCGTGATACCGCCCGCCCCCCTCGACAAAATCGACCAACTGTTGGAGCGCCCGTTCGGGCTGCTCCATCTGCGTAAAGGCTACCGAGGCGTTCATGGCGTAATCCGGCTCATGAGGATCGAGCTGCAACAGATAGATGTAGGTGACAGCCGCCCACTCCGCCTTCTCCCAAGCAAAGTAGATTTGCCCCAAAAGATGTAGCGCTTCCGCGTCCGCAGGATAGGTGTTCAGCCAATCCCAGATCACTCGTTCCGCTTGGTCGAAGCGGCCGGCATCCCCCCACGTTCGCACCTCATCCAGCGCCGCAGCCCACCCTTCAGGATCTTCTTCCTCCACCTCCAGCGCCGCGTCACGACCGGCCTCCACCACCGAGTCCTCTTGCACATAGGCGGCATAGACCGCCAACCGCTCTACGACCGCATGATCACCTAAACGGCCATAGTCCGCCTGCAACCGTTGGATCACGTTAAGGTCGAGCGGACGCAGCACAAATGCCGAGCGCACGTGTTCTGGACGCTCCGCCAACGGTACGGTCGGATGTGCCGCCCGCCACAGCAGGTGGCCTACCCAAAGGTCGTCCGCCTCCCTTTCCAAAAGTGTTCGCAAGCCTGCACCATCTTCCCGCTCGAAATGCGCGATCCATTGATTCGCCGCGCGCGCCACATCCATGGTCCCGGCATACAGTCGCATCGCTTCATCAAACCAATCTGTGCGCTTATCTACGTCGATCGTCGCCGCATCCACGTCTAGAAAGGCCAAACCCGTTTCCCAATCGCCATGAAGCCAGGTGCCGAAGGCCCAACGGCTAAGAACGGACGGATTCGCGATGTCCAATCGCGCCGCCAGCCACCATTGATGGACGGCACGATCCAAGGCCCCCGCATGGGCATAGGCATCGCCCAAGCGGATGCGGTGCCCGACATCAAAGGGCTCATCACGCACGGCCCGCAACAAGCGCCGAAGACGCGATGCGTCCCCGGGCCCATGCGCCAGTTCGCTGCCGACCGGACGGGGCAGCACGATGCCCTGCAGCTCAGCCTGCCGCGCCTGGTACCGTTCCGATTGAATGGCCTCCATGGCCGCATGGACCCCAAATCGTGGCGGGGCCAGTTCGGGAATGCCGCCATCCGACTGATCGGGTGCTACCCACTCGGTATCGACCAAAACCGCAGCAAAGGCCGGCGCAGCCAGCCAAGCCGCCAGTACGAACATCCCAGATCGCCTCATCATACCACTCTCCACATAGCGTTCATCCGCACAACCAGACAGTTTCTGCGCTCATCGGGTATGATCGCCCGAGCCGCAAGCTTCAACCCACACGATAGCATCGTTCTGTTCAAGATTCGAACCTGTACCGAAATCACAACAGCCAGGCGAGGAAGAGGGGCACCGTAACCACGGCCCACAGATGGGTGACCAGGAGTCCACCGGCAATAAATTCACTGTCGCCGCCGTACCGTTCCGCGAACAATACGCTCAACATGGCGGAGGGCATCACAGCCACGATGAAAAGGATGCTTCGAGCCGTATCCTCCAGAGCCACTACATTGAAGACAGGTACCAGCGCCAATGGAACCAGTACGAGGCGAATGGCGCTCAGCAACCAAATTCGCCAACTCAACATCGTCTTCACCATCAACACGGCAAACCGGCTGCCCGCCACTATCACCGTCGCCGCGACCGTGGCTTCCGCTAAAAATCGAATCACAGACACTGCCGTCGCCGTTAATTCGTCCAAGAACGGAGGAAATACGATACCGGTTCCATCACGAATCATAACCCAGATCAAACTCAGCATCAGCGTGACAAAAGACGGGCTCAACACATTGCGGATATGTTTGCGCCACCCCTCGGCGTTTCCCGAGATTAGAAATATGCCGAGGGTCCAGACGATCAGCTCATATCCGACAGAGGAGAATACCAGCAATGCCACGCCTCGGTCGCCGTACAGAAAGTAGACAAGTGGCAGCGGCAGGAACAGGTAGTTGTTGATCAGGCAGTGAAACAGAAAGGCGCGGTGCGTGGCAACCGGTATCGCCCCGAGAAAGCGGACGGCAATCAAGCCCAATCCCAGTCCGACCAAGGCAATCACCATCACCAGCACCGGCAGCAACGCGTTGGCCGCAAGGTCATGGGCCGACAAACGAATCACCGACGTGAAGATCAGGGCTGGATACAACAGATCGGTTG
>SKLK01000186.1 GCA_007123265.1 Kiritimatiellia bacterium | reverse complement strand
GATCATTTCTTTTGCTCGGCTCATCCGGAGGATTCGCCCCACCTTCGCGTGGAAACGCTAGGGAAGTCCAAAGCGGCGCCGAGCGCCGCAAGTCCATATGCACGTGCTCAGCGCCGCTTTGGATGATGGCCAGACACGTTCAATTGCCGCGAACGGTCATTCGGATCAGCACCCGTTGTCTTTCTAGGGGGAGGGCGGCGCTCTGCGACGCCGCAATAGTGGATTGGCAAATGGAAAGTCCTGTGTGGCCTCCGGGCTCGCAGAGCTCGCCCCTCCAAATGGGTGGAATCCGTGTGCACGTGGTTCTCCAAAAGAGAGGTAGCGCGGAGAACGTGTTGACCCTGGTCTGGCGCCATTGCTTGTCGTAGTTATGCTGGACAGAAGCGGTTTGCTAGCTGATACTTCAGCGGTTGAACGGTTTAGGAACCCCTATGCAGATGATTTGGCAGCAGTATTATAGCGAGTCGGAGGAGGGCGTGGCGATTACGCCGGAGCAAGCCAGTGCCTTTGCAAAGGATGTGGCCGGCGATTTCAATCCGATCCATGACGAGGACGCCCGCCGCTTTTGTGTGCCGGGTGATATGCTTTTTGCGATTTTGTTGGAGCGATTCGGGCTGTACCAGACGATGTTCTGCCGCTTCCATAACATGGTTGGACGCCAGGCGCGGTTACAGTTTGTCGAGGCCGGCGATGGGCGGATTAATGTCGTCGATCGGGCCGGTAAACTGTATCTGGAGGCGACGCATGAAGGCCGTCGCACACTGGATCCGGCCGCCATCGCCGATTTTTCACGCCGCTACGTCGCTTTCTCGGGACACAACTTTCCCCATTACCTCAAACCTTTAATGGAAAAACATGGGGTCATGTTCAATCCGGAACGTCCCTTGGTGATCTATGATAGTATGGGGTTTTCGCTTCAATCACTGGATGTGGCCGGGTCCGACATTACGTTTGGCGGGGCCAGTATGTCGGTGGATGGTAAGCGCGCCGAGGCCAACCTGGAGTTTGTCATTCAGGACGACGGCCAGGAGCAAGGTACCGGCTCCAAGAAACTCCTGATTGGTGGACTGCGGCCGTATGATGCGGAGATCATGGATCAGACGACCCAAGTCTTCTACAAGCTGCGCACGGATTACGAGGCCCGCCGCGGCTCTACCTCTTGCAGTTAATCTGTGTCGGCATGATGCATGGCGTCCCGAAGCGCCCGTGCCGCCGTCGCAGGATCGGCGGCCGCGCAAATGGCGGACACCACCGCGACGCCATCCGCCCCGGCGCGAATCATTTCCGCGGCATTGTCACGGTTCAAACCACCAATCGCAATCAGTGGCTTGGCGCTGACGCGACGGATCGCTTTCAATCCCTCGATGCCCCATGCGGTGACGGTATCCGTTTTCGTTGCCGTGGGAAAAATCGGGCTCACCCCCAGATAATCGACATCCCATTCATTCGCGATGTGCACCTGATCCATATGCTCCACCGACAGGCCGATGATGGCGTCCGGGCCGAGGAGGCGACGGGCATCGCTCACCGGCAGGTCCTGTTGACCCAGATGGACGCCGTCCGCACCGCATGCCAAGGCTACATCGACGCGGTCATTGATGATCAGTGGCACCCGGCTGCCGGTCAGGGCGTCTTTGACCCGGAGGGCAACGGTCAGCAGGTCACGGGTGGGAAGATCCTTCTCCCGTACTTGCACGATGGAGACGCCCCCCGCCACGGCCGCTTTGACGACCTGCTCCAAGGGCCGGTCGCCGGCCAAGGCGCGATCGGTGACAAGATAAAGCCGCCAATCGAGGCCGGCTCTCATGGCGAGGTCCATTGCAGGTGCGCCGCAATGGTGGTCGCATCGATGGTGTGTAGCGCATCCAGGAAAAGAAGTTGCAGGGTGCCGGGACCTTTTGCGTCCGCGCCGGCCACTTCGCCGGCAATGCCCATCACCGCCATCGCGTGGGCCGTGGCCTCGGCAGGGCTGGCATTGACCGCGCAAAATGCACCAATCAATGCCGTAGCCGTACAGCCGAGCCCGGTGACACGCGGCATCAGTGGGTGCCCGTTTTGAATGGTCCAGGTGCGGTCGCCTGCGATAATCAGATCTGTTGCGCCACTGACACAGACGACTGCGCCCGTTTGCGCGGACAACGCCCGTGCGTGGGCCTCGGCATCCGACGCTGCATGCTGGCTGTCCACGCCCTTGGTTGAGGCGACATCGGTCTGCAGGGCGATGATCTCCGATGCGTTGCCACGAATCACTGTTGGCGCTGAGGTCTGCATCAACTCTCGCATTGTATTGGTTCGTAACGAGGTGGCACCCGCTCCGACCGGATCGATGATTACCGGCGTACCGTTGCGGTGCGCAACAGCCTGGGCCTTACGCATGGCCCGAATCCATGCCGGGCTAAGCGTGCCAATATTGATGACCAGTGCGCCAGCATAACCTACCATTTGCTCGACTTCCTCCTCCGCATGGGCCATCACCGGCGAGGCGCCGATCGCCAGTAACGCATTGGCCGTATTGTTCATAACCACATAATTCGTGATGTTGTGAATCAGTGGCGCCTGCTTGCGTATTTCGTCTAAATCACGGCCGATCCGTGCTGCGTCATCCATGTGCATTCGCTCCTTTTGGCGTTGTGCCTGCTAATTTCAATCCATCGAGAACCTTAAGGGATATTCGGCAACTGTCCAGTTCGATTGCGCTGAAGCTTGACAGTTTCCAAGCCCCTGATGGACTATATCGTACATGAAAACCAACCTCGATAATGCAAAGCAACACGAATGGCCTGTGGTGTTAACGATTGCCGGCTCGGATAGTGGCGGCGGCGCCGGGATTCAAGCGGACATCAAAACGTTCTCGGAGTTGAGTACGTTTGGTACCTCGGCGATTACCTGTGTGACGGCGCAAAATCCGGATGGCGTTCAAGGGATTCAGCCGGTGGACATCGCCATCATTGAGCAACAAATTAAGGCGGTATGTGATCATTTTCCGGTCGCTGTCGCGAAGACCGGAATGCTGTATTCCGCGGACATTGTCCGGTTGGTGGCGGCGGAGGACTTGCGTGAAGGGATTCCGATTCTCGTCGTTGATCCGGTCATGGTGGCGGCTTCCGGTGCCCGGCTCTTACAGGCCGATGCGATTGAAGCCGTAAAAAAGGAGTTGCTGCCCCAAGCCCGGGTCGTCACCCCAAACCTGCATGAAGCGGAAATCTTGTGCGGCCATTCCATCTCGTCGGTGGACGAATTACGCGCGGCGGCGCAGGAAATTGGCGACCGCTTCGATGTGGCCTGCGTGGTGAAGGGCGGGCACCTAACCATGGATCGAGTGATCGATGTCCTCTATGATGAAGGGGAGGAATACATCTTTGAGGGGCCCCGCGTGAAGGCGGCGCAGACGCATGGCGCGGGCTGCACGTTTTCCGCCGCGCTCAGCGCGTATCTGGCGCGCAAGGAGCTGATGCATGATGCCGTGCGCAAAGCGCAGCAATTCGTTCACCACGCACTTGCAAATGCCTTGACGATCGGTCGCCATCATCCCCTCCATTTCCGCTGGGGCTCCAGTGGCTCGTTTGCGGGATAGACTAGCGCTACGGACGGCGGATGCGCCGTCGTCATCGGCGTCCCACCCGCGCGTCCGGCGCCCGCTGATGGGGGTGCTACTGATGGTTGTTGCCGGAACGGCACTGGGCCTTTCCGGGGGCATCACGCCGGTGTGGGGCTTGACGTTCGCAGCCCTCTGCTTGTGCATCGCTTTTTTTGCCCGCGCCTCGCGCGCCGGTGTGTCGGCCCTCTGGGCCACCATCGTATTCTTGGCCGCTGCCCATGCGGGCCTATCGCTTCATTCGCCGTCACCCCGGGAGCTGCATCGGTTGATGGACCGGGCCCGGGAACAGGTGCTGGTGCGCGGGCTGATCGTTGATGATCCCGTGCGCCTTGTTGCTGAGGGGGAACAGGCGCCCACTTGGCGAATGACCGTGCGCGTAGAGGCGATCGATCGGTTGGGTGAGTGGCAACATGCGCGGGGACGGATGGATGTGCGTTGGCGGGCCCCGTTGGGTGATGACCACCGCGCGCCCGCATACGGGCAACGCTGGGAATGGGCCGGCGTCGTGCAGGTGCGCGAGCGCCGGGATTGGGCGTGGGCCTTTCTGCCCCCGTACCGAATGCAGGCCGAATCGGACTGGTCCCGTATGGTGGCTGCGGACGGCGGGCACTGGTTGAAACACTGGAGTTATGCGGGACGGCATCGTGCGGCCGAACGATTGGCGATTGGCTTGGCGGATTTCCCCGATCACGTCGGCATTCTGCGGGCCCTCTTGCTGGGGTATCGTCAGCAGTTGCCGCCTGCACATCAAACCCTTTTCGCTTGGACAGGAACACTCCATATTTTTGCCATTTCCGGTTTGCACGTCGGCTTGCTGGCGGGGTTGTTGATCCTGCTGATGCGGGCGCTGGGCGTGCCGCGGATGCATTGGATGCTGTGGCTAGCGCCGTTATTGATCTTCTACACCGTGGCCACCGGCCTGCGGCCCAGCGCCATACGCGCCTGCACCATGGCCCTCGCATTCAGCGGCGCACTGTGGTTTAATCGCCAACCCGACGCGCCCTCGGCTTGGGCGTTTGCGGCGCTCTTGATCTTGTTGGCCGTACCGGCTCAATTGACCGCCCCCGGATTTATCTTCTCGTTTGTGATCGTGGCGGGCCTGATTCGATTGTATCCGTTGCTGGCTGGACCCGCACGGGCGAGCCTGGCCATTGATTCCTACCAACTGCAAGCGCCCGGCACACCGCCGTCGGCCGGACGGGTGATCGGCCTCTGGCTAACCGGCTTGATCGCGGCTTCCGTGGCCGCCTGGTTGTCTTCTGCACCGTTGACCGCCCAGTACTTCAATCTCTTTTCGCCAATCGCTTTGGTGGGCAATTTGCTGGTTATTCCGGCGGCGTTTCTGGTCGTGTTGACGGCCTTGCTGTCCTTGATTGCCGGCTCCGTCACCTCGGTGGGGGCTGAAATATTTAATCATGCAAATCGCTGGATACTGACCGGCTTGATCCAAGCCATCGAATGGCTGTCCGATTGGCCATTGGCCTATCGCTATGTCCGTTCACCCGGTTTTTCGTGGCTGGCGGTGTGGTATGCCCTGCTGTTTTTGGGGGCATTGGGATTTGCCCGACGCACACGGCGGTGGCTATCCATAGGCCTGATCCTTGTGGCGGGTATCGGTGGTTGGATGGCGCTACAAAGACAGGTCGATGAGGTCGTGCTGTTGCCGGCCGGAGACGGTCACGCTGTTTTGATTCGTAGCGGACCGGCGCGCGTATTGTATGGCGCCGGCCCCGCCTATCGCTCCGATGCCGTCTTGCGGGCCTTGCGCCGCGAGGGGGTGAACCGGATCGACACCATTATCCTCGATCACGCCGGAGCCGGCCACGCAGCCGGGGCAGAAGCGATCCTGGCCGCCTTGCCGGTGGGCTCGGTATGGCATACGGATTTTCCGTCACGGTCCGCGCCCTATGACGCTGTGCTGGCGGCGGCCGATGCGCAAGGGATTCCCCGCCACCTGCGCGCCGCAGGCGCATGGGGAGAATGGCCGGGCGGTATGGCGTGGGAGATTTTGCATCCCGAAGATGCGGGGCAATGGAGCCGTGCGGCCGATGCCGCATTGGTTCTGCGGGTAAGCCGGGGCCATCACAGTGTGCTGTTGACGGGTGCTGGCGGCCACGCCGTTGAACGGGCATTGATCGAGCGGCCGGTGGATCCGGCCGCTACCGTTTGGGTGATTGGTCATCAAGGGGTTCCCGGTACCGCGCAAACGGAGTGGCTGGATCGCGTGCGCCCGCAGGTTGTTGTGTTGGATGTTAGCCGGTTTAATCGGTACGGCTACCCGGATCCCGCTGTAGCGGAGCGATTGGATCAGGCACTCTCGCCGCAGGGCTGGTTGCGTACCGATGTCGCCGGCCCCGTCCGCATCCAGTTGCAGTCCGGCATACAGGGCGGCCGACAGCGCGATCGCTGGGCGGTGCGCAGCGCCTGGGGTGACGAGGTGTGGGGGCACTGAAACAGGAAACGAGCCCATCAGCGCGTCGCCGATAAGGGTCCTCGAAATGGCGCATTGCGTTGAGTCTGAATCGCCGGCTACAATATGAATCAAAATGCTCTAGTCCGAAAATAAAAAGGCCCGACTTCATTGCAAAGTCGGGCCTTTTCGGTGCCGGGCGGCAGTGTGTGTCTGTGTGTGTGGTGTGTGGTGTGTGGTGTGTCTGTGTGTGCGTGTAGAAGGTTTGAAAGAGCATCTATTCGCGGTATCGGTAGCCGATGCCGCGAACGGTTTGAATCCGCTTGCCGACCGGGCCCAGTTTGCGGCGCAGCCCAACGATTAAAACGTCTACCGAGCGCCCGGTGCAGGCGTAGCCTTTGCCCCGGATGAACTCAATGATCTGGTCGCGGGACAGGGCCCAACCGGCGCGCTGCGTCAAGAGCATGAGCAAGCGCATTTCAGTGGCGGTGAGGTCGACAATTTGATCTTTCACCTTCACTTCGTGGCGAGCCACATTAATTTGTAAATCCCGCAATTGGATCGTCGGCTCCTCCGCCTCCGGCGCCAGCAGCTCCTTCAAAGTTTCGGACAACGGACCGCTGGCCATCACCCGCGTCGTGGGGGGCGGGGCAGGAATCTGATTTTCTTTCCCGGTGCGGCTCAATACCATGACCGGATAATTCATTTGTCCCGATTCATCGCCCATCAGTCGACAAAGCTCGCGTCCGCTCCGCACCGGCATGATCGCACCGACTAAAACATATTCGGCTGTTCCGGATTCAATCAGTCCGGCCAACTCCGCTTGATCGCGGGAGCAGCGCACTGCATAGGTGCCCGTGTCCGGCATCATCTCTACGCTGCCCGGTAACCGGCCTTGCCCTGTCGCAGCTTCTTTCGCATTATTCATAATCATGATCGTATCTCCTCAATATCTTTTAAATTCTTCGAATTTGTTCAAGCAAATGCCGTGCCAACTATCGTCGGTTTGTTTGAAAGTTAACCGAAACCGCCGAATGGGCTTCGCCTGGGGGTGGCTGAAGGTGGCTGGGTCGAGACTTTCGCGGCGCTCAAAAGCCTGTGAATAGCGCGCGAATCAGGTGATGACGGGGAAGTGGGGCTGCGCCGGAGTCACTTTTGCGTTTTGGGAAAACGACTGGCTTAACCTTGTGCGGCAAGCCCTAATGGATCGATTCTTATGTTCAAAAATGTATCTAGGCAGCTCTTGATTTACATTTATGTCGAAGAGTGAGGGTTTTTGTATTCTTTTGTTTAGATTGTTTTTAGGGTGGCGTTGATGCATGGGTTGGCGGTAGGCTTTTGTGACGGGTTACGGGCGCGAGGCTCCGTTGCTTTTGTGGTGCAGCGACGATAGAGAAGGGAAGCTTGGATGACGACAGTTGAGGGGATAGATCCGGAACGGTGGGTGCAAGAGCATGGTGACGTGATGTTTCGCTATGCCTATGTCCGCCTGAAAAGCCACGCGGTGGCCGAGGATATTGTGCAGGAGACGTTTCTCGCCGCGATGAAGGCGCAGGAACGGTATCAGGGACGTTCCTCGGAGCGGTCGTGGTTGATGGGTATCTTGCGCCATAAATTAATCGACTACCTGCGCAAATCGGCGCGGGAAGTTAAAGTGGAAGACGTGGAGGAAATGGAGGGGCTCCAGGATTCCTTGTTGTTTAAAGGTGCCGGGATTCCACAATGGCAGCCGCCGAAATGGCATTTTAATCCCCGCAAGGTCTTTGAGCAAAAGGAGTTTTGGGACGTGTTCTCCTCGTGTTTGGCGAATTTGGACCAGCGCATGAATATTGCATTTACCCTGAAAGAGTTGGAAGGGCTATCAACCGAGGAGGTTTGTAAGGAGCTTGGGGTTGAGCCGACCTATTTATGGGTGATATTGTATCGAGCGCGCAACGCGCTGAAGAAGTGTCTGGAAAAGAATTGGTTGAAACGTAATCAGGGGCTGAGAGAGCAAAATGCTACGGTGTAAACAGGTGTCGGAAGCACTCGCGAGTGTAAACTACTGGGAATTGCCATTGCGCAAACGTATCGGGCTGCGCTTGCATGTATTTTTTTGCATGGTCTGCGGACCCTTCAATCGGTTCATCATGCAAATGCAAGATACGACACGACATTACTTGAGCCATGAGCAGAGCGATACGCCCAGCCCCGACATGTGCCTGCCAAAGGAAGCGCGCCAGCGCATCGTGGACCGGATTAAGCATAATCCGGATCAAACCGCCTCGAATCTGTAAGGGCGGATGCTGATGACGCCGCGCTCGATCATCGGAGGCATTCTTGTACTGGTCGCCGTCGGAGTAGGGGCCGGTTGTCGCGGCGAGACGGCCTCGGACATGTCGCCGCCAACCAGCCAACTGAAACTTTTCGAGCCCAACCAGAAGGGATACATCACCATGGAACGCGTGGAAAAAACCGATGCGGAGTGGCGCGAGCAGCTATCGCCCGAGGCCTATCAGGTGGCCCGGAAAAAAGGCACCGAGCGACCGTTCACAGGAAAATACAACGACCATAAAGAATCCGGTACCTACCGTTGTGTGGGATGCAATCTGGCCTTGTTCGCCTCCGACACGAAGTTCGATTCCGGTACCGGCTGGCCAAGCTTCTGGCAGCCCATCGCGCCGGAAAATATGGCCGAGAAGGTCGATCGCAGTTTCTTTATGCGCCGTACGGAAGTGCTCTGCCCTCGTTGCGACGCCCATCTCGGCCATGTGTTCGAGGATGGTCCGCCGCCCACCGGGTTGCGCTACTGCATCAACTCGGCGGCGCTGCAGTTTGAACCGGCCGAAGCGGCCCGTGATGATTCCTGATCCTTTACCTGCCGCCAAGGATACGATCCCGGTGCCGCGCCGCCGGTTCGGGCGCACCGAGCTGGCGATGCCGGTATTTTCCTGCGGGGGCATGCGCTACCAGCAGTCCTGGGACGATCTGAAGCCGGACGAGATTAAGCGTGAGCAGCAGGATAATCTGGAGGCCTGCATTCACCGCGCCTTGGCCTTGGGCATCAACCATATCGAGACGGCCCGCGGCTACGGCAGCTCGGAATGGCAATTGGGGCGTATATTGCCATCGTTGCCGCGTGAAGAGTTGATCGTACAGACCAAAATTGGTCCCAAGGAAAACGGCGAAGAGCTGCTCCGCGTGTTCAATACCTCAATGAAAAACCTGCAACTGGATTACGTGGACCTGTTGGGCATCCACGGGATCAATACCGCGGAGCTGTTGGATCAGGTCTTGCGTCCGGACGGTATGTTGCCCGCTGTGCGGCAATTGCAGCGGGACGGTCGCGTACGGCATGTGGGATTTTCCACACATGCCCGGACGGAGGTGATCGTCCGCGCGATCGAGTCGGATGAATTCGATTACGTTAATCTACATTGGTATTACGTGAATCCCTTCACGTGGCCGGCGGTGGAAGCGGCACAGAACCGGGACCTGGGCGTATTCATTATTAGCCCGAACGATAAAGGCGGAAAATTGTATGAACCCAGCGAGCGGATGAAGCGCTTGTGCGAGCCGCTGACGCCGATGCAGTTCAATGATTTGTTCTGTCTGTCCCGCGACGCGGTTCACACCCTTAGTCTGGGCGCGGCCCGGCCCTCGGATTTCGATGAGCATGTACAGGGATTGCGGTACTGGGCGGACCGCGAATCCATTAGCAGGCAGATTGCGGATCGATTGCAAGAGGCCTTGGTCGAGTATCATGGTGCGGATTGGGTGGCCCATTGGCCGGACGGTGTGCCGGATTGTGACGAGGTGCCGGGCGAGATCAATGTCCATGAAATCCTGCGCCTCTGGACCTACGGCACGGCGCTGGATTTGATTCCATGGGCTAAGATGCGGTATAATCTACTCGGCCAAGGTGGCCATTGGTTCCGCGGTAAGAATGCGGCGGATGCGTCAACGATCGATTGGGATCCCGTTTTGACAGCGAGTCCTTTTCGAGACATCATACCGAAGCGATTGCAGGAGGCGCACCAGCTGCTGGTCGATGCGCCGGTTAAGCGCGCCAGCGAGAGCGGATCCTGAGTCGGTGCGCCAACCGCAGAGGCGCACTGCTGAATCGCTGACATGAGGTGAAGAATGAAGAATTCGATACGATACATAGCCGCAATCGGAGTGGTATTGGCAACCGGTCTAGGTGTGCCCGTTCATGCCGCCCCGCAGCCCCGCCTGGTGGTGCCCGAACCGGTGTTCGATTTCGGGCCTCAATCAAATGATCAATCCATCGATCATACCTTTGTACTCCACAATGAAGGGGACGCCCTATTGCGCATCGAGAATATCCGTTCGTCCTGTGGCTGCACGGTGGGACATGTGTCCACCCATGAAATCGAGCCGGGCGGAACAGCGGAAATAACGGCCACCTACAACCTGCGCGGGCGCCAAGGCCGGCAACGCAGCAATCTGACCATTGAAACCAACGACCCACGCATGCCGCGTACCCGTTTAACGATGATGGGTGAGGCGGTGCGGCATATGCAGGTGGTGCCCCAGCGGTTGTTTTTTGATCAAGTGGTCATGGGCCAATCAGCGACCCGGGAGGTCGAGATCCAAGGGTTGCCCGGTCAGGATTTTGAGATTACCGATACGGCGTTTAGCAGCGATGTCTTCTCATTGGAGGGCATTCAGGAGTTGGCGCCGCATCACTACCGGTTGGCGGTGAAGGTTCGCCCTGCGTCACAAGCCGGGACGCGACAGGATGTGTTGCGCGTGAGCACGTCGCACGAACGGTTCCCAGTCGTGCACGTGCCGGTTCATGTGAATGTCGTCGGGGCGCTGACGGTGGCGCCGACAACGATCACGTTGATGGGAAAAAATCCCAGCCCGGTTACCCGCTATGTCGTGGTTCGTGGCGGTGCCGTCGAATCATTTGAAATTACCGAAGTGATCCCGCCATCGGATTCCGTCCGGGTCAATGTGCTGGCGATCCCGCAACGCGGGTACCGGATTCAATTGTCCAATCTCGTCGCTGACCCGTCATTAGCGAGCACACCGCTGATCATTCGCACGGATATCGACGGAATGCCGGAAATACAAGTGCCGTTTCAGGTGCTGGAGCCGGGCACATGAGCGGGCGCGCAAGCCTGAACCGAATGCATAAGAGATTGAGGAACCACATGAACAACGAAGAGCTTACGTCTGGTGCCCGCCTGCTGCTTGTGGCGGCGGTGTTGGGGTGGTGGGGAACTACCGCCTGTGCGCGAGCCGACGAAGTCGCGCCGCCAATGGCAGTGGAGCAAAAGTCGGTTGTGCCGGCGTGGGCGGCCGATTTGGGGGCTGCGATTGAGCAATTGGAGCGTCAGGGCTTTGCCATTGAGGCCGGGACGGCGTATGAGGCGGCGTTGACCGCCGTATTGCAGGCCATGGACCCGCTGGCTACACCGTTAACAGAGGCCACCCGCGAGGCGGTGGCGCAGCGCCGCGCCGGCACCGTCTATCGTGCGCCTTTCGATATCGGATTAACCAATGAGTCGGTACGCATCGTAGCGGCTTATCCGGACCCGGAACCCGAGGAAGTCCCTGATTGGGTGGGCCACGAGTTAGTACGTGTAGCGGCTCAGGACGTGACTGCGCTGGGCCTGCATCAGATTGAAAACATGCTGGTCAGCGATGGCCCGGGCGTGGTCGAAGTGGTCACCCGCCGCTTCAATGACGGGCGCATGCTCACGACCCAACGACTGGAGCGCGTGGCCCACACGCTGCCGGATCTGAAGCCGGCGGAGAAACTTCCCTTCGACTTGGGCTATCTCCGCATTCAGCGCCTGCGCGACGGGATCGGTAGCCGCGTGGTGGATCAACTTTCGACGTGGGCAAAGGGGGGGCTGTACGGATTGGTGTTGGATTTGCGGGGCGCCGATGGCGAAGCGCTAAAGGAGGTCCAGCAAATAGCCGACTGGTTCGCCCAAGAGGGCACCCTGTTGTACGCCTTGCGCGACGCCTTGGATCAAGATATCGAGCTCGTCTATGCGCAACACGATTATTATTTGGGCATGCCGGTCATGGTCCTGCTGGATGAGGAGACCGGAGGCGCGGCCGAAGTGTTGGCGGCGATCTTAAAGGATAGTGTGCGCGGCGCCATGCTGTTCGGACGCACCTCGCGCGGTGATTTCCTGCTGCGTGAGCCGGTGCAGGTGGATGCGGATCAAAAGTGGATGCTGGCCGCCAGTCGGCTGGTGACGGCGCAGGGAACCATGTATACCGGGCGCACCGGCGTCTCGCCCGATGTGCGTGTCGCGGCCGACGAACGTACGCCTGCGCGATCCATCCGGTCCGGACGCACGGTGGTGCTGGAAGAGGAGCGGGCCCAGGTGGCGATGTATAACCGGATCCGTGGCGATGCGACCTTGCGACGCGCGGTGGACGTGTTGCTGGGATTAAAGGCGCTGGACATCCGCCCAGCCGGGCATCATCCGCAGTCATCGCGCTGAGGCGCGGGGACAGGGCCATTCAGTTCTCCGCAAGGAATTTATAATTAACGATTTGTACCCAATTTGGAGGGCGGAGCTCCGCGACGCCGCGATTGTGCATCGGTAAATGGAACGTCCTGTGTGGCCTCCGGGCTCGCAGAGCTCGCCCCTCCAAATGGGTGGAATCCGTGTGCACGTGGTTCTCTTGGAGGGCGGAGCTCCGCGACGCCGCGATTGGGCATCGGCAAATGGAAGGTCCTGTGTGGCCTCCGGGCTCGCAGAGCTCGCCCCTCCAAATTGGTGGAAACTGTGTGCAAGTGGTTCTCCAAAAGAGAGGTGGCGCGGAGAACGTATTGACCCTGGGCGTGGGGACCGGTCAGTCGGTGATTTCCTTTGCTTTTGCGGAGTGGCATACTATGCTCACGCCACACAGGAAGAAAAGATGTCAACGAACCCCTTTTACATCACAACGCCGATCTATTATGTAAATGATCGGCCGCATATCGGACACGCCTATACAACCATTCTGGCCGATGTGTTGGCCCGCTATCATCGATTGCTCGATCATCCCACCTATTTTCTCACCGGCACCGATGAACATGGACAAAAGGTGCAACAGGCGGCGGATAAAGCCGGGATGACCCCGCAACAGCAGGCGGATCAGACCGTGGTCCGGTTTCAGGAGCTGTGGGACAAACTGGATATTACCCATGACGACTTTATCCGCACCACCGAAACGCGCCATGTAAAGGTCGTGCAGGATATCTTGTCCGATCTCTATGCCCGGGACGAAATCTACCGGGCCGAATACGACGGCTGGTATGACGTTTCCAGCGAAACCTTTGTCACCGAACGTGAGGCCGAGGAGGCTGGCGGTGAAAGCAATCCCAACCTCACCCGGATCAAAGAGGCCAACTACTTCTTCCGCATGAGCCGCTACCAAGAGTGGTTGATCCAATATATTGAGGCAAATCCCTCGTTCATCCAGCCCGATTTTCGGCGCAACGAAACCTTGGGTTTTCTGCGCAAGCCGCTGATGGACCTCTGCATCTCACGGCCCAAGACGCGGTTGAGCTGGGGCATCGAGCTGCCCTTCGACGATCAATTTGTGACGTATGTGTGGTTTGATGCCTTGGTCAATTACATTAGCGCTGTCGGGTATCTGCGTGACGAGGCCAAGTTTAATCAATGGTGGCCGGCGTCCATCCATCTGATTGGCAAAGACATCCTCACCACGCATACGGTGTACTGGCCTACCATGTTGAAAGCCATGGGCGTCGCTCAGCCTCAAACCGTGTTTGCCCATGGCTGGTGGTTAAGCGGCGCGAGCAAGATGAGCAAATCCGTTGGCAACGTCGTCAATCCCATGGAGATGATCGATCGCTACGGCGTGGACGCGTTCCGATACTTTCTGATCGCCGAAATGACCCTGGGGCAGGATGCCAGTTTCAGCGAGGAAGCCTTTGTCCGCCGGTTCAATGCCGATCTCGCCAATGACCTCGGCAACCTGCTCAGTCGCGTCGCGAAGATGATCCGTAAGAACACCGACGGCGTTATTCCTGCGGTCGATGGAGATCCCTTGACCGGTGAAGAAGAGGCGTCGGTATGGGCATCGGTGCAAGAAGCGGTGCAGGCCATCCACCAGTCGGTTGACACGCTGCGCTTGGACACTGGCTTGGCGTCGGTGTTGGCCGCCGTGCGTGCGACCAACCGCTACTTGGAATTGAAGCAGCCGTGGACCTTGGCTAAACAGGAGGACCGTGCGCCGCTGCATACGGTCCTGTACACCGCCGCTGAAGCCTTGCGCGTGATTTCCGCGTTGCTGTTTCCGGTCATGCCCGAGCGCATGACGGCGTTGCGCGAGGCGTTGGGGGTGGACCAGGTCGAACCGCACATGCAGCGCTTGGCGCAATTCGGCGTCCTGCAAGCCGGCGCGCCGGTAGCCGACCCCGGCGTGCTGTTTCCCCGTATTAAACCTTTAGTTTCATCCATTGAACAGGAGTTACCCATGTCTGAACCGACCCCTCAACCATCTACCCCCGCTCCCGCCGTACCGCCCGTGGTGGTGCCGGGTGTGATTGATTATGAATACTTCGCGCAGGTCCAATTGCGAACCGCCCGCGTGGTCGCGGCGGAGCGAATCGAAGGCACCAACAAGCTGTTGAAGGTCGACGTACGCATCGGCGACGAACGCCGCCAATTGGTCGCAGGGATTGCGTTGTATTACACCCCCGAAGAATTGTTGGACAAAACCGTTGTCGTGGTCACGAACCTCAAACCCGCAACCATTCGCGGGATCAAATCGGAGGGCATGTTATTGGCCGCCTCGAAGGGGGAAAGCCTGCGCTTGATCACCGTCGACGGCAACCTGTCTACCGGCGCCGTGGTTAAATAGGGGGATTAAATAGTTTCCATAGCTCTTCGCAGATATATCGGATCTGGCAGAGTGATCCCGCTTGATTTTCAGCACGCATTGCGATTTTAACAAAACACCGGTGTATCTGCACGCCAGTGCGCAATGTAGACAAGAATCTTGCGTGCGAGGGGCGCGCGGGCCATACTCAATGCATAGCCCGAGTATAGACTGCGAACCCCGGTCCGTGACCATGAGCAAGTTCCAAATTGTGGCGGGTCTTTTCTCTATCGCATTCCCGCTTGTGGGTCTGGCGGAGAACGCAGCCGATTTGACCGGACTTGATCAGGAGGCGATCCGGCAGCAGTACGGAAGTCCAAGCGGCCAGATGCGTATGGGTGACCGTGCCTTGTGGATTTATCCCGGTAAAATCATCACGTTCGAGCAGGGACATGTCACCGTCATAGAGCGAACAGGACGCGCACCGGAACCCGAGCCGGTCGAGGCGGTAAACGGGGAGCTCGAATCGGATGTGGTTCCCACGGCGGCAGTGGAGGAGCGGCAGCCTGTCGAGGAGCCGGTCGTGTTGCTGCAACGGATTGTCCGGCTGCGCGGGCAGGTGTCCACGCAAGATTTTTGGGCATTGGAACAATTGGCGATAGCCGACGAATACGAGGAACGGGTGCTGGCCTTGCTTATACGCATTCTCCGCTTGCCAGACGACCGTTGGGGTGGGGTGGACCTAACGCGCAGAGCGGCGGCCGTGGCGCTGGGCAACTCGGGCGCCTCCAATGCCGTCGAGCCACTGATCCGTGCCTTATCGGCGACGCGGTTTATGGGAGCCAGCGAGACACGGGCCAGCGCCAGCGCAACGGCCGAAGCGGCTGCCGAGGCCTTGGGGCGGCTTGGTGATGCCCGCGCCGTGCCCCCCCTTATCAAACTCATTGAAGATGACGATAACGATCTGTTGCGTGTCCGGATTGAGGCGGCTGCGGCATTAGCGGAACTAGATGATCCGCGTGCCATTGAACCCTTGATTGCGCGGCAAGGAATGCTGGAGGATGACTTCACCAGCGAGCTCGGTGCGATAACCGCTGCGCTTGGCCGTATCACCGATCCAGCGGCTCGTCTGCACTTGGAGCAAGTGGCGCGCCGACGATGGCGGGCCACCGAAGCTCGAAAGGAATCGATTCGGGCGCTGGGCGATCGTGGGGATCCGGCATCGGTTAAAACGATGCAGACCATACTTCGTCGGGACAGGGGACCTGTTCAGGTCTTGGCAGCGGAGGCCTTGGCTAAGATTGGTGACCCGAGCGCGTGCGAAGCGCTTTTTGCTGTTTTGATTTCCAGCCGGGACGCGGAGGTGAATCATGCGGCCACGGAGGCGTTGACGAGGCTTGGCGCTGCGGGGGCGGAAAAAATCGCCCGCGCACTGGAGCATCCACAAGCAGTCGTTCGTTATCGAGTCGCCGCCGCATTGCTGGCTTTGGTGGAGGCGAATGAAGTCGACAATGTGCCCGATCGCCTTCTTTTGCATAGGGAGCGGGCGGAGCAGGTGCTGCGCGATCGACCGCGTATATTGCTTCAGCCCTTCGATATTTCTTTGAAAGACGATATGCGCGGCAACCAACATGTTGAAATGATGCATGCAACGCAGGAGGGGCCTTTTCTGGACACATTGAGTGACGCGTTGATTGCCGCTGGGTATAAGCTCGTTGGGCCGAAGCAAGCGGAGGGTGCCATTCGTCTTGAAGGTTCGGTTGAGATTGAGACCCGATACTGGGACACAGTTCGGTCCCGGGTTGAAAATGCGCTCGGCTTGGGCAAAGCCAACCCTAGCCGCCCTGCTAAAGTCAGTTTGCGTATCACCCTCGTGATAGAAAGTGGTCCTCAAATTAAGCGTTATCGTTACGCGCAATCAAGAAGGGGATATTTCAAGCGTACCTCCGGCACAGAAATTCGAAGCCATCTTTTGCCTTCGGCCGCTGAAATGATTGCACAAGATATTATCCGTGACCTGGCGGGGCGTCGCCACGTTCTGCCCCGATCACTGCCTTGGCCATTACACCGCCTGAAAGAAGCTCTTTCCTCGCAACCTTGACAAGAAATCATCAAAAGGGTCAGCCAATTAAATTTCCCGCCCGTTTTTGCTGACCCCTTTTTTTCGTAGATCAATTGTGTTCGTTTGCTATAGTCGACGATGGCCAACACGCACCACATTGATCCTGGTCGTGTTGGCGGTGGTGTGGGATCAGCGGAGATAGGCGGGGAATATGAACCACGTGTTCCAATACCGGTTGGCATCGTCCTTCCAGGACGCAGTGGCAGGGCTGGCTGAGCTTGGCGCCGACGCCCGTATATTGGCCGGGGGTACCGATCTGCTTGTGAACATCCGTGCCGGCCTGATGGCGCCGACGCATGTGATCGATATTAAGGCGGTGCCCGGTATCGATACACTCACCTATACGCCGGAAACCGGTCTGTCGATTGGTGCGGCGGTGACCGTGAATGCCTTGATGGAAAATGACGCGGTGCAGGCGCATTATCCGTTGCTGGTGCAATGCGCCCATCAACTGGCTTCGCATCAAGTGCGGAACCGGGCCACGGTGGTCGGCAATATTGTCAATGCCTCGCCCTGCGCTGATCTGGCCCCGCCGCTACTATGCCTCGATGCCGCCATCGAAATCCAATCCGCGGATGGCGCGCGTCAGGTTTCATGCCGCGAATTCTTCGTGGCAGCCAAGCAAACTGTTCTGCGTCCAGGTGAATTGGTAAGCCGTATTCTAGTACCCGCAGAAACGGCCGATGGTCAAGGTGGCTATAAGAAGTTGAAGCGTATTCAAGGTCACGACCTCGGCATCGTCGGCGTCGCTTTGTGGCGTCAACGCGATCGCGTTCGAGTGGCCGTCAGTTCCGCGGCGCCGACACCGGTCTATGTCGGTGAATTCGCTGCCGATGAACCGCTGGCGAGCGTGCAGGAGGCCCTGTCGGCTGCGATCAATCCGATCGATGATGTGCGTTGTACACGGGATTATCGACTGTTTATGGCGGGTGTCTACCTGCGACGGCTCTGGCAGGAGGTGGTATGATGCAGGTGCAACTGACAGTGAATGGACAGGTCTATGAGCGGGAGACCACCGAATACAAGACCCTGCTGCACTTTTTGCGTGAGGACCTCGGTTTGACCGGGACCAAGGAAGGCTGCGCCGCTGGAGAATGTGGGGCCTGTACGCTGATCCTGAACGGGAAAGCGGTGAACGCTTGCTTGGTGCTGGCGGTGGAAGCAAATGGCGCCGTGATCGAGACGGTTGAGGGTCAGGCCGACGGCAACACGCTATCCGATTTGCAAGCGGCCTTTGCCCGCCACCACGCGACGCAATGCGGTTTTTGTACGCCGGGCTTGTTGATGTCGATCCAGGACCTGCTCCGCCGCAACCCGAAGCCTTCGGTGGACGAGATCAAGGCGGGGATCGAAGGCAACTTCTGTCGCTGCACCGGCTACGTGCAGGTGATTGAGGCGGTGTTGGATGTGACGGGGCAATTGCCGCAGAAGGGGGCGCTGAAACATGTATGATCAGGTTGACCCGGCCACACTGAAATATGTCGGTACCGACCCGGCCCGCTTGGAATCTACGGTAAAACTGACCGGTCAAGCGACGTATGTCGGAGATATGGTGATGCCTGGGATGTTGCATGCCCGGATCAAGAAAAGCCCGCACGCACGCGCCCGGATTGTGCGCATTGACACCTCGCGAGCGGCGGCCTTGCCCGGTGTGCGCGCAGTCGTGACCGGCGAGGAATTGGATTATCGGTTGGGCCTGTACGTGGTGGACAAATATATTCTCGCCAAAGGCGAAGTGCGCCATTACGGCGAGGCGGTGGCGGCGGTGGCTGCGGATACGTTGGTTATCGCTGAGCGGGCTGTCGAGTTGATTGAGGTCGAGTACGAAGTCTTGCCGCCGGTGTTGCATCCGTTGGACGCGATCAAGGAAGACGCGCCGCTGGTACATCCGGAGTTGGGCAGCTACGACTATTTCAAGCCGGCTTTCACGCCCCGCCCCGGCACAAATATCGTCAATCACAACAAGATCCGCAAAGGCGACATGGAAAAGGCGATGGCCGAGGCGGATTATGTCGTGGAACGGTTCTACACGAATCCCTCCGTTCAGCATGTCCCGATTGAGACGCATGTGTCGATCGCCCAATGGTGTGCGGGCGATGAAGTGCGGATTTGGTCGGCGGCGCAGTCGCCGCACACGGTCAAGAATCTCTTTGCGGTGGCCTTCAAGATCCCGCACCGCAATGTGCGGGTGATGGTGCCGTATATCGGTGGCGGTTTCGGGGGCAAGGCGGGTATCGGATTGGAACCGCTGGTGGCGGTGTTGTCACGCAAAGCAGGCGGGCGCCCGGTACGCGTGCAGGCCACGCGCGAGGAGGAATTCAGCTTGTTGCCTTGTCGCAGCGGATTGCAACAACGCATCAAGACCGGTGTGATGGCGGATGGCCGCATCGTCGCCCAACAAATGACACAGTATTGGGACGCAGGCGCCTATGCCGACTATGCGGTGAACGTGCAACGCGCCGCCTCCTATTCCGGTTCCGGCCCGTACGAAATCCCCAATTGCTGGGTGGATTCCTACGCCCTTTACACGAACAAACCCTACAGCACCGCCTACCGCGGTTTCGGCCATGTCGAGTTCCATTGGGGCATCGAGCGGCACATGGAACTGGTCGCGTCCGCCATTGACATGGACCCGCTGGAATTCCGGCGCAAGAATCTACTGCGCCCCGGTTCCCTGACCATTACGGGTGAGGAAATCACAGCGCATACGGGTAATGTCATCCAGTGTGTTGAGTCCGTTGCCGAATCGATCCAATACGGCCAGTTGACCCCGGACGAGGCGGCCCGTGAAAAGGCGACGGGCCGGAAAATCGGCAAGGCCGTGGCGGCGTTGCAAAAGGCGCCTGCGATGCCCCCGTTTACCGCCGCCTCTGTGGTGTTGAAGATGAATCAGGACGGCACCGTCACCTTGAACGTGTCGCTCACGGATATGGGGCAGGGCACTTACACCTCGCTGGCGCAGTTGGCGGCGGAGCGATTGAGGTTTCCGTTGGAAAAGATTCATGTCGCCTTTGAGACGGATACCGATCGCGACCCGTACGATTGGCAAACTGTGGCCTCCAAAGGGTTGATGCTTTCCGGCAATGCCACGATTTTGGCGGCGGAGGACTTGCTCAAGAACGCCTACGCTGTCGCATCGCAAATTCTTCGTGCCACCGATCACGATATGGACCATGACGAGGACAAGATTTTCATTCGCCATCATCCGTCGCGGTTTATTCGGTTCCAGGATATCGCCGTGGGCTATGCCTATCCGGACGGCAACGGAATCGGCGGGCCCTTGATCGGCGTGGGCAAATACATCGCCCAAGGATTGGGGCACATCGATAAGGAGACCGGGCAAGGGTTGCCCGCGCTGGATTGGACCTACGGCGCGCACGGCATGGTGGTGGAAGCCGATCCGGAAACCGGTGAATACACGATTTTGAAGATCGCTTCGGCCTTCGATGTCGGCAAAGCCATTAATACCGGACTCGTGCGCGGGCAAGCGATTGGTGGCATGGTGCAAGGCTTGGGCACGGCCTTTTGTGAAGGCTATATCTTTGATGAACAGGGCCGGTTGCTGAATCCCTCGTTCACCGATAACAAAATTCCAACAGCCATGGACTTGCCGTTGGAGGTGGAGGCAATGGTGGTTGAAACGGCGCAGATCGACGGGCCCTACGGCGCCCGCGGCGTCGGCGAGCATTCCATGATTTCGGTCTGTTCGGCGTTGGGCAACGCCCTGCAGCAGGCGATTGGTGTGGAGTTGACCCATATGCCGATGCGTTTCGAAGATGTGTGGCGAGCGCTCAACAACAAAGAGCCGATCGATAACTGGATTACCAAATCACCGGTCGGATCATGCCGGTCGGCGCCGGAGTTGCGAAAGCACGACGGGGTCAAGGGATAAACGGAACGGGAGCATTGGCGCGAGAGCGCAGCGGGGATGGAACTAGACGAATGGATACAGCGGGCCAGATCATAACCGGCAAATATTTTGATTCCGTGTCACTCATGCGCGTGGCCAAGCAAGCGCTGGAGTTGCCGGGCGTGAAGGATGCAGCGGCGATTATGGCGACGGCCGAAAATAAACGTATTCTGGCCGCCTCCGGGATGGATTGGCCGGGTTTGGCCGAGGCCACCGATACCGATCTCGCGCTGGGCGTCCTCGCTGAGTCAAAGGCCGAGGCCGAATCGGCCGTAGCGGAGATGGAGGCGTTGCTGAAAAAGAAGCCCGCGGCCGCGAGTGCGGACACAGCCTTTCATCCGCGCAGTCTGGCCGGCGCACTAGCCAGTCATCCCGATGCACAGTTGGCGCTGATCTCGATTGCCGGGCGCTATGCGGCGGCGGAAGCGATGCAGGCCATTGAAGCCGGGCTGCATGTGATGTTGTTTTCCGATAACGTGTCGCTCGACGCGGAAATTGCCTGTAAACAACGGGCCACGGAAAAGGGCGTGCTGTGTATGGGACCCGATTGCGGCACAGCCATCATCGGTGGTGTGCCGCTGGGGTTTGCCAATGTCGTGCGGCGCGGCCGGATCGGCTTGGTCGCCGCCTCCGGTACCGGCTTGCAGGAAGTGACCAGCCTGATTCATCAACAAGGGGGCGGCGTTTCGCATGCCATCGGTACCGGCGGCCGGGATATCAAGGCCGCCGTCGGCGGACGTACCTTTCTGGCGGCCCTGAACCTGTTGAGCGAGGACGAGGGGACGGACGTATTGGTGTTGGTGTCAAAGACGCCGGACGATGAAGTGTTAAAGGCACTGGCTGAACGGGTCCGGGCCATGGACAAGCCGGTCGTCGCGATCTTTATCGGTGGCGATCCCGCCGTCGTGGAGGCGTCCGGCGCCATCCCCGCTGCGACGCTGGAGGCCGCAGCCTATCTGGCCGTGGCCTTGAGTAACGGCGAAACGCCCGACCAAGCGTTGGCGCTTTTGAGCGGACGAACGATTCCGGCGCCGCAGTTACCCGCTCCGCCGCGCCGTTATTTGCGCGGCTTGTTTTGTGGCGGCACCTTTGCCCAGGAGACGGTGCATTTACTGACGCCGAAATTGGGGACGCTGCGCAACAATGTGACCACGGCCCTCGACGATCCGGATCATAGCCAGGGGCATACGGTTATTGATTTGGGTGGCGACGAGTTTACCGCCGGACGTGCGCACCCGATGATCGACTTCGCCTTGCGCAATCGCCGCCTGTTGGCCGAGGCCGACGATCCAGAGACCGGTGTGATCTTGTTGGATGTGGTGTTGGGCTATGGATCACATGCGGAACCGGCCGCAGAATTGGTCCCACTGTTTCAGCAAATTTCACAACGCGAGAATCCGCCTGTGCTCTTGTTTCATGTTTGTGGGACCGACGCCGATCCGCAGGGGCGCGAGTCGGTGGTCACCGCGTTGGAGGCGGCGGGTGGCGTGCTCGCGCCTTCCAATGCCGCAGCCGCCGCGTGGGCGGGCGAATGGGTGGCGGCGTTACAGGAAGGGGGGCGCGCATGAGCCTGCTGCAGGCGCAACCACTGAAGGTCATTAATGTCGGGCTCGAATCCTTTGACGCCGCGATCCGTGCCGCCGGCGGGGACAGTGTGCACGTGGAATGGCGGCCGCCTGCGCCGGTGGACGCCGGGGTTCTGGCCGTGATCGCCCGGCACACGGAGCGAATCGAGGCGGCGAATCAGGAGGCGGTGGCGCGCTTGCAAAAGGCGCAACCGGTGCTGATTGATATGGGGGTGGCGCGCGACCTGATCCCCGGCATGGCGGATGACTTGCTACTGCATGCTGGACCGCCGATTACCTGGGACCGTATGTGTGGGCCGATGCGCGGCGCGATGATCGGTGCGGTGCTCTATGAGGGCGGTGCGGATACGCCAGAAGCGGCTGAGGCCCTGTTGGCCGGTGGCCGCTATCGCTTCGCGCCTTGTCATGAACATCAGGCCGTGGGTCCCATGGCCGGGGTGGTTTCGGCTTCGATGCCGGTCTTTGTTGTCGAAAACAAGACGTATGGGAATCGCGCCTTTTGCACCCAGAACGAAGGACTGGGCAAGGTCCTTCGCTATGGCGCCTATGCGCCCGAGGTCGTCACCCGCTTGAAATGGATGGCGGACACGTTGTATCCCGCTTTGCAAGCCGCGATTCGGGCCACCGGCGGGATCGATCTCAAGAACATGATTGCCCAGGCCTTGCACATGGGCGACGAAGTGCACAATCGCAACCGGGCCGGCACCTCCTTGTTCCTGCGCGCCGTGACTCCGGCGCTGGTGCGGTCCGTGCCGGACCGCGATACCGTGGCGGAGGTGATCGAGTTCATCAACGGCAATGATCACTTCTTCCTCAACCTCTCCATGCCCGCGTGCAAAGCCTCCTTGGATCCGGTACGCGATATCACCGACAGTTCCATGGTCGTGGCGATGGCCCGCAACGGCACGGATTTCGGTATTCAATTGGCCGGCACCGGCTCGGCATGGTTTACCGGCGCCTCGTTGGTTCCGGACGCACTATTCTTTGCCGGATACACCAAAGACGACGCGAATCCGGACATTGGCGATAGCACCATCACCGAGACGGGCGGGTTGGGCGGTTTCGCGATTGCCGCAGCCCCGGCCATCGTTCAGTTCGTCGGCGGCTCCGCCCGCGATGCGCTGCATTATACACTGGAAATGTACGAGATTGCCTTGGACGAAAACGGCGTATTCCAAATCCCTGCACTGGACTTTCGCGGGACGCCCACCGGGATTAATGCCGTGCGCGTGGTCGAGCGGGGAATCGTTCCGTTTCTCGATACCGGCGTGGCCCACAAAAAAGCCGGCGTCGGCCAGGTCGGAGCCGGGGTGGTAACGGCGCCGATGGACCCGTTCGTGCGCGCTGTTGAAGGCTTAGCCGCCACTTTTTCTACTAATTAAGCAAAGGACTAACCAAGGGAGACCGTGATGCAGATAAGCGAATTTATTGAGTTGATGGGGCAAGCGAAGATCTACGACCTGACGCAACGCTTGAGCGTGCACACGCCGCCATGGCCAAGTTATATGCCGTTGGGCATCCAATACTTCAAACGGCTCGCAGGAGCCCATCAAGGCCAGGGCGCCAATGGACAGATCATCACCACCAGCAACCATGTGGGTACGCACATCGACGGGGAGATTCATTTCCATGCGTCGGGGCGCTCGATCGGGGACATGCCGCTGGACCATTGGTACGGACCGGGAGTAGTCGTGGATATCTCGGAGGATGTCGAAGATTACGATCTGTATTCGCCCGAGCTGCTGATGAAGCGGGCCGATATTCAGTCGGGCGATATCTTGCTGATCAATACCGGTTACAACCGCTTCGCGTGGGACCAGCCCGAGTCCGATGAGCTGCGCTACTTTGTCCGGCACCCCGGTCCCAGCCCGGACTTTCATGAGTGGGCGCTCGATATGAAGATCAAATGGATTGGTGTGGATTGCGGCAGCGCCGATCACCCGATGAATACGATCATTCGCAATTGGCATCCGCGTGACTTTGCGGCGGCCGACCAGAAGATGCAGGCGACCTATGGCAAGTCCTGGGACGAGTTGTTCCCGTTGGAGGAGTACTATCAAGTGATGCATCTGAAGCTGTTTCCAAAAGGCTTGGTGCACGCGGAAAATGTCGGAGGCCAAATTAACGAGGTCAGTAACAAGCGCTTGTGGATCGGCCTGTTCCCCTTGCGCGGCATCGAGCTGGAATCGTCCATGTGCCGATTGATCGCGATCGAGCCGTAATGTCGGCGCGTGCCGAACAGGAAGGTGTGATTACATGACTGCGGAAAAGCCGTTAGCCCACGTCAAAGTATTGGATCTCACGCGGGTCCTCGCGGGTCCCTATTGTACGATGGTGTTGCAGGACTTGGGCGCGCGGATCATCAAGATCGAGCGACCGGGCAGCGGCGATGATTCCCGTACGTTCGGGCCGTTTCTGCGCGATATCAGTTTGTATTTCGCCAGCGTCAATCGAGGCAAGGAAAGTTTGTCCTTGAACCTGAAATCGACGGAGGGCAAGGCCATTCTCGAAGCGTTGGTCAAAGAGGCGGATGTCCTGATTGAAAACTATCGGCCCGGTACCATGGAGAAGTTGGGGCTGGGCTATGAGGCCTTGGCAGCGCTCAATCCGCGGTTGATTTATGCCGCCGCCTCCGGATTCGGGCATACCGGCCCGGACAGCAAGCGGCCAGCCTACGATATTTTGGCGCAAGCGCGCGGTGGTGTCATGAGCATTACCGGCTGGCCCGACAGCGAGCCGACGCGCGTGGGGTTGTCGTTTGGCGATTTGGCGGCGTCCTTGTTTACGGCGGTCGGCATTAACGCGGCGTTGTACGCGCGCGAGCGGACGGGCGTGGGGCAAAAGATCGATGTGGCCATGCTGGATTGTCAGGTGGCCCTGCTCGAAAATGCCCTGGTTCGCTATCAGGTGGACGGCACTTCGCCACAACCGTTGGGGCATCGCCATCCCACGATTACCCCGTTTCAAGCCGTACGCGCCAGCGACGCGTATTTGGTCATCGGCGTGGGAAATGAAGTCTTGTGGCAGCGCTTTTGCCAAGCCGTCGGCCAGCCGGAGATGGCCGGTGATCCCCGGTTCGTCACCAACCGGGATCGTTGCGAGAATGTCGAGGATCTGAATGAGTGGTTAACAGACGTTTTTGCGACCAAGACGGTGGCGGAATGGCTGGCCATTCTGGATGCGGCGGAGATCCCCAGTGCCCCCATTAATGATGTCGGCCGCGTGATGGCTGATCCACAGATTCTGGCGCGGGACATGGTGGTTGATTTGGACGATCCCAACTTGGCGGGCGTCAAGCTCGCCGGCAACCCGATCAAAATGACCCATGTGCCCGAGACCGGCACACGCGGGGCGGTGCCCGAGGTTGGCGAGCATACCGAACCGATCCTGCGGGAATGGTTGGGCTACAGCGCTGAACAAGTGGCGCGTCTCCGCGAAGAAGGCATCTGCTGATGCCGGGACAGCCGTTACCTGCGCTTCGCGATCTGGTGGATGATTTGCGGAACGGTACGCGTGGGTTGCTCGACTATATCAACGCGACATGCGATCACGTCGACGCCTGCGAACCCGAAGTGGCCGCCCTCCTGCCGGAGCCGGGACGGCGTGAGCGACTTGAAGCAGAAGCCCGTGACCTGCTGGCGCGCTATCCCGACTCCGCCGCGCGTCCGCCGCTGTTTGGCGTGTTGATGGGGGTGAAAGACCTGTTTCACGTGACAGGTTTCGAAACGCGAGCCGGATCTGCTCTGCCGCCGCATTGGTTTGCCGGGGATGAAGGTCCGGTGATTCAGGCGCTGCGCGCCGCCGGGGCGCTGATGCTGGGAAAGACCGTGGCCACCGAGTTCGCCTTTGCGGATCCCGGGCCGACGCGTAATCCGCATCATCTGGAACACACACCCGGGGGCTCCTCCAGCGGCTCCGCCGCCGCGGTTGCGGCGGGCTATTGTCCTTTGGCGTTGGGCACCCAAACCATTGGTTCCATCGCCCGGCCGGCTTCCTATTGCGGGGTAACCGGGTTCAAGCCAACCTACGGTCGCCTATCCACTGCGGGGTGCGTGCCGTTCTCAGCCTCTGTGGATCATGTCGGCTTTTTCGTGTCGAAACTCGACGACGTGGACGTCGTGGCCCGGTGTCTGTGGTCTGACTGGGGCAACATCGAGCCAGCTCATTCAGGGGCCGCGGCCAAGCGGGTGGGCGTACCAACGGGGGCGTTTTTGGCTCAGGCCGACAATGTGATGGTGGGCGCATTTGAGTCGTGGTTGGACGCGTTACGGGCGGCGGGTTACACCGTGATCGAAACCGATCTGTTTCCGGATTGGGACGATTGGGTCGAGCTTCATTACGATCTAATCGCAGCGGAAATGGCAGCCTATCATCGACCGTGGTTTGCAGCGTGTGCCGCGCAGTATCAATCTGCCAGCCGTGCGTTGATTGAGCGGGGCGAAGCGGTGTCGGCGGAGCGGTTGGCGGAGGCACGAGCTGGCCAGTTGACGTTGCGTGAGCGCGTTGAGCAGCAGCGTCTGTCGCAAGAGCTGTGTGCGTGGGTGACCCCCTCGGCCACCGGTCCGGCGCCGCACGGTCTCGCGTCGACGGGTAATCCGCGGATGAATTTGCCGTGGAGTTATACTGGGTTGCCGACGGTGACCGTGCCCCTGCCGGACCGCTCGGATGCAGGGCTACCTCTCGGCGTGCAGTGGGTCGGCGGCTGGGCGGAGGACGAGCGCCTGATTCAAACGGCGCGACGCGCCGAAGCCTCACTGCGCGCATAAGCTTCCAGACCACAAAAGAATCCTGCGACGGTATCTACTCCGGAGGTTGCGCCCTGTTGAAGCAGCGGCTTGAAGGTGTCTTCCATTGCGCCCTCTGTCCCGCTGCATACCGCCATGACAAAGGCCTTGAAGTGTTCGTGATACAGGCCGGCGGCGGCCAAGCGCAAGAAATGGTTGACCAGCACATTGTCACCCAAGCTGTGTCGGAGTAAGGAAGATCGGCGGGCCTGAGCTGCAGGGGGGGCAAGGCCCAAGGCATACAGAAAGCCGCAGAGAAAATCATCTCCTGATGGTGTTAAGCCAATGCCCAGCCCTCGCAGGCAGCGGGTCGCTTCCGTGTCATCGCCTCGCGTCAGGGCCGCGCGACCGGCCGCCATCTGCTCGGCCATACGCCGATGAACGCCCGTTCGCGGAATGGGTCGGGAGAGCGACAGGCACTCGACCGGGAACAGGGGTTCGAGACGTTGCCAGAGCTGTTGGAGCCTGTGCGTGGTCGGGGGCGTCAACGCGGGTAAGTGCGGTGCGTAGGTCGTAGGGCAACGCTCGCGACGCCAAGGTTCGGGGAGTTCGACCTGATCGTCACGCATTTTTAACGTCGGTAGCGGCGGATCGGGTAAGCGTCGCATCACGGTGCGATCCGGGCCTGCGCCCAGTTCCGGCAAGGCCAACGTGTGAAGCGAATGGTCCGGGGCCATGTAGTTCTGGCAACGGGCAAAGCGCGAATGCAACGTCAAGCAGGTCATCGTCCTGAAATGCTACAAAAGCGCCGGGCTGGGGGCAAGGAGATCGAAAGGGGCGGCAATAACTTAATCACCGCCCCCTGTGGGTCCAGCTTCGCTCTTTCAATTCTCCGCTCCCACCACCCCGGGAACGCCGAGCCCCAGCTCGGCATGTTTTATAGCGTCCCACACAGCTGACCGCCTAAAGGCGGTACTACAAACGGGCATGCATCCATGTTTTTCACAGGTGACGCTGTGTTGTCGGCCGCCCACGCTGATTGGCGGACTCTCCGTAGGTCAGGCATTCCTGCCTGACCTTTGAGAGGCGCTTGGTTCTCGTGGTGTGCGTTGGCCAAAAGGGTCGCGTGGGTCACGCGCCAGTCATGACCGATCGCGGTGTTGCGCTCGGCCCCGCATCTGCTTTTTGAGTCGCGTGTCCGGCCCCTTTGGACTGCGGCGCTGCGCGCCGCTTTGGACTTCCCTGCACACTCCCAATCTCCTCGTTCCCACCACGCCGGGAACGCCGAGCCCCAGCTCGGCCCTGGGGGGTGGACAATGGTTTCTCTGTCCCTACCGCTTCTAATTGGCCCCATTCTATTCTCTCGCCAAGTCGCCACGACCTCTTCGACTATACCCAAATCCGGGGACTGACGCCTGTTGCCTGTCGATGCTTTCACGACGACCTTCTTTGAGTCTGAAATTGCGGACGCGTCCCTCGACACGACAAACAGTCCTGGCCTTCGTATTTCCAATCATTCGTACGGAATAGCGTCCGCATGGGACATCGATTATATTGATGTTTATTTGTATGAAGGTAATACCAACGCCTTCTACAATTGGTGGTATGTATGGCGCCAGCATCCAGCGTTCTATGAGGACCCAACTTGTGGATTGTATCTCCCGGATGTTATCGATGGCTGGGGCAGCGCGCAACTGGACGGCTTTATATCAACCAATGCGCTCCGACATTTGCTTGTGTATTCCGCCGGGAATGACCGATTCTTCGGGCCACAACAACCGGTATCTTACTTCTACAGATTAGCAGGGGCATGGCATCTGGTATTAAACCCGCCAGCAAATGACAAAGATTGGCGTATTGGTGATGGTGACACTTACGGGTTCGATACGGTCAAGCCTCCGGGAACCAGCAAAAATGTTTTGACCGTCGGCTCGGTTCTGGATGTATACCACGATGTCGGCGGCAATCCGCAGTGGGGGTTTTCCTCTAACTCGACGGTTACACTTTCCTCGTTCAGCGGTTGTGGTCCCACCGACGACGGTCGTATTAAGCCGGATATTGTTGCAGTTGGACGGGCCGATCCCGCAGTACGCTCTTATGGCATCGTAACCCCGGACCACACAGGTGATTATTCGACCAACTATTCGGGAACAAGTTTTGCCGCTCCATCTGTCACAGCAGGCCTCGGCCTTTGTTTGCAGCGTCGGAACCAGCTTTTCCCGAATCTTGATCCTTCGCTTGATGCGTGGCGCAGTTCTACTCTCAAGGTGCTGGCCATCCATACCGCTGACGACATTCTTAATCCCGGCCCTGACTATCAGAGCGGATGGGGGCTGTTCAACGCGGTTTCAGCAGTCATGCAGGTTGAACTGGATGCTCAAGACGGGCGCGGAACTCATCTAAAAGAACTGGAACTGGCCGTTGGTGCCACTAATTCATGGCTCGTTGATTTGGATGGATCGCCCTTCAAAGTTACAACAGCGTGGAACGATCCCCCGGGAATTCCGACCGGATATCATGACGATCCAACACCGATGCTGGTTAATAATATTGATCTCTGGGTTGAGTCGGAAGATGGGATGCAAATCTTTCGTCCTTGGGTACTTGATCCAGACCTTATAAATCAATCGGAAAGCAATCGAAATGCGAATGCGACCACCGGCATAGATGACCGCAATAACGTGGAGCAAGTGTACATTGCCAATCCGACTCCTGGACTCTATCGCATTGTTCTTGCCCATGAGGGGGGGACAGCGGGTGGCCAAACCCCTTCGGATCAGTGGGTTTCCGTTGCAACGTCCGGCGATACGCCGTTAAGCCCCGCAGTTGTTCATTTTGAGCAAACGCCGACCAATGGAACACATCTTATCACAGTAGTATCCGATCCCGGTGCATATCTGTTGCTTGAATCGACGACGAATCTGCTCTCCGGTGCATGGCAAGCCGATGGAGCCTTTACCACCGTCGGCAATACCAACATGGTGTTTGTCGATTCCGGCGAAGAAGTACGCTTCTGGCGAATCAGACGGGAAACGGGAGACTAACCGTGAGTACCCCGGCACGTTTTCTAGTGATCTCTGCCGTTATTATGGCCAGCACTCTCGTATGCCGGGGTAGCATAATCGTCACATGGCTGGATCAACCGATTGAAGTGGGCGGTTGGTGGAATCCGTTCACTCCTCAGCCAGTAGATATTGATGGCGATGGTGTGGCCGATTTTTCCTTTTGGGGCGATCAGTTTAGCACCTCAGCCGGTTTTCGATCTGAGGGAATCACCCGCTATTTGATCATTCCTGACCCTCCCCCAAATATCGGAGGGGTTGTTGCTGCTTTGAATGAGGGCTTTTTTATCGGGCCTGATAGCGGCGATGCCAGCATGGACTGGTTTAATCACACCAGCTGGGCGCCATTGATGACACAGTACGACACTGGTCGAGTTGGTGAGTTTTAGGGTATCCGTGCTTACATTGGCATCGAATTCCAGATAGGCGAAGATACGCATTACGGATGGATTGATGTCGAGGGCGACGCATCACTCCCGCATATAACCGTTTATGGTTGGGCTTATGAAAGCACACCCGGTATGGGTATACTTGCCGGAGCAATCCCGGAACCAAGCACGCTGCTACTGATTGTTATGGGAGGTCTTGGCCTGTTGCTTGCCAAATCGCGATCCAGAAATATCCGCTAACCATCGGCTGCACCATTACGGTTGACCCGCAGACGGGTCAACCGAAGGTGAGCCGAGACGTGTTAGCGGAAAGAAGAAGGAACCGGTACACTGGCGATGGTCGTTGGTGTATCCTCTGCAGAAAGGAAAGGGCAATGCAAAAGTATACCGCAAGCGTCATATGGTTGGTCTGTCTTCTAGTCGGACTGGCAAGTACATGGTCACATGCAAGCGACGGGATCACCCTGTCATCCGCAGATGAACAAGCCTACCAATCGGCGCAGGCTGCTTGGGAGCGGCTTGCGAAAGTACACGAAGAGGCGGGTATCCCGCCGCCGGGCGATCCGCCTAGACGTGATGACTTTATCGACTATTCAGCGCAACGCGCTTATGCTGTCGTGCGCGACACCGCCGCACGCCTGAAAGCGGAGACGCGTTGGCAGCAGCGGGGCGATGCCGCAAAGCCCTACCTACGAACACTGGTACGCCCCAACAATGAAGAAGCCCGAGATTATCGCACAAAGATAGCGCGTCAAGAGAAAGCGCGATTGCTTGCAATCGCCGATGAGCGTTTAGCTACACAGCACCTGATAGAAGCGCAGCTGGAAGCGCTAGCTCAAAAGCATACCACGAGCCGTGTCATAAGCATTGGTGGGGGACGGTCGGCTGTTTTGGTCGGTGAAATTGATGGGCATCCATTATGGTTGAGGAGCCTTAATCAGATTGCGGGTGCTTCTATCGGTTCTGATCAGCTATGGCCCACGAACTCGACACCTTGGCCCGCTGGCAGTACTGGACTAGAGTTGACGGGAGCGGGTGTGACACTTGGGCTCTGGGAAGTCGACGGGGCTGTTCGCGAATCGCACTCCGAATTCCAAGGGAGAGTTGTTCAGGTTGATAATAATCCCGATAATCCGATCTCGCCGGATTATCATGCAACAGGTGTAGCCGGAACAATGGCAGCTGGCGGTGTTGTTGAATTGCCGTGGTTAGCACCCGGAAAACTCGCGCGAGGTGTGGCGTATGAAGCTTATGTCGATGCTTACGACATCAACGAATTCTACTCTGAATTATCCGATGCCGCTGCTGGAGAGGCAAATGTCCCAGGGTTACGATTGTCCAATCACTCCTATGGCCATCCATCTGGATGGCAGCCAAATACACCTGTCCCTGGCGTGTGGAGTTGGTGGGGAGATCCTTTCATTCTTGAAGAACCAAAATTTGGAGCATATTCGCCTGATCTGACCGCAGGATATGGCTGCACTCAACTCGATTTATTTCTTTCCATAGAAGCTGCGCGACACTTGTTGATTTTCGCCGCAGGAAATGATCGCCTTGTCGGACCCGGCACGAATGTCAATTACTTAATCCCTGTCGGTACGAATTGGGTGCCGGTTATCAATCCACCCTATAATAGTCGCCTTTGGCGCAATGGCGACGGGTCCACTTATGGTTTTGATACCGTCATCCCTCCCGGGACAGCAAAAAATGTGCTTACTGTGGGGTCTGTTCTCGACGTATTCCACACCGATGGCAACCAAATAACGTGGGGTTATTCGACGAACTCGGTTGTCACTCTTTCGTCATGGAGCGCAGCGGGGCCTACCGATGACGGACGGATCAAGCCCGATATTGTCGCGGTGGGTGAAGCGGATGTTGCACTCCGCGGTATGCCTGGACTTGTAACACCTCTTCATGACAACGATAGCGATCTGCAGGCGTTGAGTGGCACAAGTCTTGCTGCACCTGCTGTTACCGCTGGAATCGGCTTGATGTTGCAACGCAGAGGTCAATTATTCCCATCTCTTGATTCAGACGTAGATGCGTGGCGAGGTTCAACACTCAAGGCACTGGCCATACATACGGCGGATGATATCGGATATCCAGGCCCTTCCTTCCTTACTGGGTGGGGACTCTTTAATGCCATTTCTCTTGTTCGCCAAGTTGAATTGGATGCATTTCATGGTCGTGGATCACACATAAAAGAGTTGTTTGTAGGAGTTCACGAATCTATCTCATGGAAAGTGTATTCGGATGGATCGGAACCGTTAAAAGTTACCATTGCATGGAGCGACCCTCCGGGCCAACCCTCAACAGCATTGCTTGTCGATGACCCAACTCCGATGTTGGTCAACAACCTTGACCTGACCATCCAGAACCAAGCGCAGACTCAAACATGGATGCCTTGGATACTCGATCCCGACCTTACGAACAAGACCGAGGCGACCCGTTCGGCTCCGGCCACCACGGGATACGACGACCGCAACAACGTCGAACAGGTCTATATTGCCGAGCCGGACGCTGGGTATTATCTCATCACGGTTGCAAATGCGGGCGGGCATTCCGGCGGCCCCTCGCCAACGGCACAATGGGTCTCGGTCATCTCGTCCGGCGACATTCCCATTCCACCGCGTTCGACGCGGTTAGAAATTGAACCTTCGGGAGATGAAATCCTGCTGACATTTGAATCCAATCCAGGCGCGTACCTTCTCTTGGAATCCACGACCGATTTGAACGAACCACAGACTTGGAATACGGTGGGCCAAGTGGTCACGGAATCCGTCACGAACGCGGTTCTGCTGGACACGGACGGGGAACTTTGGTTCTGGCGGTTGAGGCGGGAAACTCCATAATGCGCCGAGTCTGTCTATACGCTTTTTGCATGTGGCTGGCGGCGTTGTCGCCAGCTTTTGCAAGCATCATCGTCAATTGGCTTGATGAACCTATTACCCTGTTTTCGGGAGGGATGTGGTCTACTCAAGTTCCCTTGGATATCGATGGCAGTGGAGTTTATGATTACGTGTTTGGCTCGGACGACTCGTTTCTTGGTTTGCGTTCAGAGGGCCAGAACCGATATGTTATTGCACCTTCACCTCCGCCTAACATAGGTGGTCCTATAGAACCGCTTTATCCCGATTACGAAATTGGCATGAGCCTTGCAGATGGTCTTATGTGGTTCGGTGCAGATCATAATCATTTCTCCACTCTTGGTGTCTGGCTCTCCTCCGGGAGTTCAGGAAATTTTCGTGGCCATCATGCGTATATGGGTATTGAGTTCATTATCGATGGCAATATCCATTACGGATGGATCAATCTTCTTGTCGCGGAGGATTTCGCCTATGGGGAGATTCATGGGTGGGCATATGCATCAACGTCAGGCATGCCTATAATCGCGGGAGCCATTCCAGAACCAAGCACGCTCGTGCTGCTTCTTGCAGGAGGGCTTGGCCTGCTGTCTTTCAATCGACATTCAAGAAATGTCCGCTAACAATCGGCTGCACCATTACGGTTGACCCGCAGACGGGCCAACCGAAGGTGAGCCGTGACGTGTTCGCCAAATAACGATATGACAGAAGAGCTAACACCTGAGCAGATTATTGAATCGGTCACGAACTCCGGCTATCTCATGGAGCAGGAGGTCGCGTCCCTACTTGAAGATGAGGGTTTTGTTGTTTCTACGAATTGGGCATTTCGGGATCAGGACCAAGGGACGTCCAGAGAATTGGATGTACACGCCTTCTTAATGCCTTATCAGAATCGTGAAGTTGGGACAGCCATAGCGATTCAGCTATTATGTGAGTGCAAAAACAGCACTGCTCCCTTGGTATTCATAGGTCGCAATAAGAGCAAGGCAGACAAGCATCATGTCCCCCTCGAATATGTATTTCCGTTCGATGATTATGAAAAGGAACAGCCGTGTACGGAGCCCAATCAGCGCCGAGTATGGTGTGATCCTCCTTGGAGGCATTTGAATCTCTCTAGACATCACTACTTCTATAGTCGAGATGATAAGGCGGTGCAGTTTTGCCGCATTTGCCGTAACGGTAAAAAAATAGAAGCAAATCACGGCGGAGTATATGAGTCCCTGGTTTATCCACTTGTCAAGGCTGTCACGTCTGAGCGCACATCTGTAATCAACATGCGGAAATATACAAAGGGACACGTTGCACTATTCTTTCCCGTTGTCGTGGTTAAGGGGCCGCTTTACTATATAGACTCACGTGAAAGCCACCCAGTTGCGACACCTGTACCCCATATATCCTTAATGCGTAATTTTGATTCGGAAAAAATCAAGGGATCGTTCTTGATTGATTTTGTAACCGAAGGCTCACTTGTCGACTTTGTGCGCGACAAGGTTATGCGTTTTGCGGGTGCACTTGTGGACATTGCAAGTGAAAAACCCATGCTCTTGCAGGAAAAGGTGATTCGAGAAGGTGAGTGGGATGGAATTTTGCCTGAATAAATGGCGAACAAAACAAGGATTAGTTCCGACTACGAGTCTTCGAGTGGTCGGTGACTAATCCCTGGTTCAAGAAGCCGCGGTTGGTTTTGGAGAGGGCGGCTGATTGGGCGAACGCCCTATAGGGAAAAGGTTCGCGGCGGGGGAGGCTGCGGACAGGTCGAGACGTCTGGTGCGGCCCCTCGGTCGCGGGTTGAACGGGTCGGAATGGGCCGAACCGCCACTTTCCAGTGCCTTGGCGGGGCTGGAAAGAGGCGGTTTTTTGGTGGGTGGGCAGACCGGTGCGGGCCTGCGGCTTGCGGATGTTGAAGCAGCAGGCGGCGGAGCCCGGTTCGGGGCTTGGGCATGATGCGCCCCGTTAGATTTGCAGCGGGTGCGGCCGCTGTCGCGGGATATAGCACATCCAGCGCAACCGGTGGCCGCACTCCTTGCAGGTCAAGGGCCGGGAGGGTTTATGAACCGGCACGCGCAGCGCCCATCCGCGTAGCGTTTCGTAGAGCATGCAGATGAGCTCGCGGATGCGCTGGATCGAGACGCCGAAGTTCGGGGCGAGGAAACCGTAGTGCCGGACCTTCCGGAAGCCCCGGGGCAGGACATGCTG
>SKLK01000045.1 GCA_007123265.1 Kiritimatiellia bacterium | reverse complement strand
GGAACAGCAGGAGCATGATGAGCGCAGAACGCGGTATTTGAATGAGCGGGGCATCCATACCAAACGTATTTGGAATTCGGAGTTGAGAAGCAATCTGGACGGTGTATTGATGGGGTTGAGGATTTTGGAGGAACGGTTACGGTCGGAATCCCCTCACCCCGGCCCTCTCCCCAGCGGGGAGAGGGAGAGAGGGCTAGAGCGAGGGGCTCTGAGATATCCTTGCAGAGCACAGCGCGGCGTAGCCGCATCCATAGAAAATTAACCACGGATGGACACTGATGAAGACGGATAATTGCGAGCATGATATTTTTTCAACTAATTGATAATCAGCTGGTTGAGATTATTTCTGAGTTAGAAACGTGCATAAAAAACAAGAAGTTGGGGGATTGTAGTACGAAGGATGTCTTCATCACGACTCAACCTATGAAAAGGAGTCAGCCAATGAATCTTAGAATCTTATTGCAGGTCTGGACGTAAATTGTAGACGCATCAATGCCAATTCCTTTCGCGGCTCATCCGGAGGATTCGCCCTACCACGCTCGGCGGCCTCGGTAGGGGGTGGTGTTCCGCCGAGCGGCGCTTTGGATGTGGGCGGGCACGTTCATTTGCAGCGAACGCATGATTGGATCAGCACGCGATATCTTTCTGGATAGAGGGCGGAGCGCTGCGACGCCGAAAGAAAAAGCGCGGCTACGTGTTCGGCACGCGCAAGCGCATCGCATCCCATCAGGTGGATGATACCGATGGCACATCTGCTTGATAGTTTTGATAAGCATAGCCTTCGTAGTGGCGATAATAGTAGTAGTTGGCGAGCGCGTTCAGGTTTACGCCGTTCATGATGGCGCCGAGGCAGGGCACGCCACTTTTCTCAATGATCTCCATCGACTTCTCAGCACTTGCGCTGTGCGTAACCCCGTATCGCACCACGAACAACACGCCATCCGCGCAGGGCAGCAGGACCAATGAATCGCTAACCCCCAAAATGGGCGGCGCGTCTATGATGATGTGTTCGTAATGGGGGCGAATCGCTTGAAGCACCGCCGCCAGTCTGTTGTTTCCAAGCAACTCATGCGGATGTGGATGAACTTGGCCGGCAGGAATAATGTCCAGGTTGGGTATCCCGGTGGGGCGCGTGACCTCCTCCCAGCCGCTTGCCCCTTGCAGTACGTCCGCCAACCCTTGTTGTTCCCGCTCTTGGAAGAATATCTCGCTTAGCGTCGGCTTACGCAAATCGGTTCCGATCAAAAGGGTGCGTTGGCCGTTTTGCGCATAACTAACAGCCAGGTTACTCGAAATCAGCGATTTACCTTCCGCTTTTGTGGAACTGGAGATCATTAGCACCTGCGTGTCCCGTCCTTCAGGCGTCATCATTAGTCGGGCCCGCAAGGTGCGGAAGCATTCGGCTACTTCGCTCTCCTTTTCCAGATGTGCCGCGAGGCCCCGGGCGTGTCGATCCTTGCCATGTATAATGGGCAAGGTGCCGATGACAGGCAGGCCGAGCACGCGTTCCACCTCGTGACTGCGTCGGAAGCGATGGTCAAAATGGTAGCCGACAATGATCGCCAGCATGCCTGCAACGATGCCGAGCAAGGCCCCACGCGTTATCACACGCCTGGGCTGGGGATGAAAGGGTGCTTCGGCCGGCCGAGCTTTCTCCACCAAACGAATAATTTCCGACGGTAACGAGCCTGAAATATTAGCTTCCTTGATCCGCGTCAGCACCGACTGATAGATCGATTGATCCGCCTGTACGTTGCGCCGCAGATCATCGTAGTGGACCATTTTCCGGTCGAGTTCGAAGGCAAGCTGTTCCTGCGCATGCAAGGCTTGCCGAAGGCCCGCCTCACGCGCCTTCAGGATTTCGTAATCGGCCTGAACTGCGGCAATGGCTGCGCGGGCGGATTTTTCAAATTCAGCGGCTAAAGCAGCTTTGCGTTGGGTTGCCTCTGCCAGGTCCGGGTGATCGGCGAGATATCGGCTTTCCAGGTCTGCAACTAACAATTGCTGTTCCCTTAAATGCCGCAACACATGCGCTGCTTCGTGATTGTTTAATTGCGCCACCAGCCGGGCCAGTGGCACGCCTTGAGCAACTTGACGGCGGATCGCTGCCCAGCGAACCTCCGCTTCAATGCGATCTGCTTCCGCTTCGGTGAGTCGATGATTCAACGACTTCAATTTAGCGATAACGATGTTCTGGTCATCTTCCAACGATACCGAACCCGTCGTCTCGCGGTATTGCTGGAGTTTGGTCAATCCGGTTTCCAGCTTCGCCCGGTATTCAATTGAACGTTCCTGCAGCCAATTCATCGCCTGCATGGAGGCCTGCATGCGATCATTTAAATCCTGCTGGATATAGGCTTCCGCCATCGCTGTCGCCAGAACACTGGCGACCTCGGGGTCGGGGTGCTCGATATCCACCTTGATCAGTCGACTGGTTTCGATCGTGGTAATCCGGGCCCAGTGCAGTGCGGCGCGCGCTTTGGCTTGCAGACTATCCAACTCGGGCAGAAAGTCCGGGCGATCCGCGAGACCGCTTTGCTGCAGCGCTTTCTCCATCATTTGTTGGCTATGCAGCGTATTGATGATGGTGTTGAAGTATTCTAGATTGCGCAGATTGTAGCCCATCACGTCGTGGTGATTGAGTAGCGGCGGGATTTGGGCCTCCACCAGAAGGACGGCCGTGCTCCGGTAAAGCGGTGTTTCCCGCATCAAGCCAACGACAAAGAACAGCAACACGGCGACGGCTACGCCTATACCGATCCACGCGCGTTCCAGGAGGATGGCCACGAACTCGCGCCACTCCCAGATGGATGACGTGGTGGAATCGCTATCTTCTCTTGCAAGGTAGGATTTCTTCATACTCATAGTTGCCTCACGATCCTGCGCTAAACGCGGTAATGGGAGGGCCGACACACACGGTGTCATCAGCCAATTTGCATCCGGCCGACATTGTTTCTTCCAAAGCCAAGTCCACTCGTTGAACGGACGGCTGTTGATAGGATTTCCGCGGATTCTCGCTGCTGGCTACCCGTGAAATCAATTGGTCGGTTTTATCCATGTCTACTATTCCTGCCGGTCTAATTCATCGGTCATCGGTTCTATTCATCAGTGCAACGTGATTCTGAAACGCAGCCCAAATTTATTCCTCAATTACCTGCAGTTTCACGTAAAGGCGATTCGTCGTGAAGGGCACTCGAGCCGTAACGCGTTCCAACACACTGTCGAGTACGGGCTCGACCGATAAAATCTCCAGTGCCTCGGGATTGTGCATCCACTCGCCGAATAGATCGGCACTGATGGAAACGCGGTAGCTCACATCGTCGACCAACCGGCGTTGGTGCCAGCGGATGATAATGGCATCGCCATCCACTTCATAGGATTCGATTGGGGGATAGAGTGTGTCGCCCGGGCCTGGCTCGTTACCGTAGGCATAGGCAACAAAGTTCGGGGTCGTGCCGTCGCCCGGTGCGCCGTCGGCGCTGCTGATTTCCGGATGGACGAGTTGTTCCGGCGTAAACCGTTCCCAGCGCCATTGGGCAAAGCGATTGTCTTGGGCATGTCCGCCCTGTACCGCGCCCAGCTTCATCGCCGGGCAGCCCAACAGATTGTACATCACGAAGGTGTCCCGCGAGTAGAAGGCGGGCGGCAGCGACTGATGCGCCCGCAGAATGGCCCAACCCAGCGCGCCGGATCCCTCGTGGAAGGCGGTGCGATAGAAGGCTTCGCCCAGCTCGGCGGCGGGATGATGAATCGAGTGGCCGGACGGACTCCAAACCGCCGCCGCGCCACCGTTCGAGCGACGGATCAACAGCTCGCCCAAGCTCTCCACGCCGGGCGTTTCGTATCGGCCCACCAGACAGCTTAGGGCGATTACGAGCG
>SKLK01000243.1 GCA_007123265.1 Kiritimatiellia bacterium | reverse complement strand
TGGAAACTGGCGGGAACGCGTTTGCGCTCAGAGATTGGTGACGCCGAAGATGCGGCCGATGCGGCGTTCGAGGTCTTTCATCGTCGGCACAAAGTTGTCGTCGACGTTCAAGGAATGAATGATCAATTGATCGTCTTCAAGATTGACGCTGGCGGTGCCGGGCAAGAGGCTGATGGTCCACGCGAGGAAGACGCGGGGCAGGTGGCCGGGTAAGCGGGTGTGAAAGTCCTGTAGCCCGGGTTTCAAGGGCATCTTCGGATGCAGCGCCCGCCAGGCGACGTCGAGGCTGCCCAATAACGATTGCCAGAGGAAGTAGGGGACAAACAACGTCAGCCCCCACAGACTCCAGCGCCACGATCGCAAAGGCAGAATATGGAAGCTGGCCAGAGAGGCGGCAATGATCACCACCACGCCCAGCCCCCATTCCTTCCAACTGCCTTCGGTAAAGGCCCACCACGCGACAATGAACGAGGCAATGCGCAGCAAAGCCCCAAACGGGGTAATGCGATGCGTCGCCTCGGCCGGTTCGGCATATTTTTTGTCGGAGTCGCTCATGTCCGGTCAGCTCAATAAGGTGATCATCAAAAGTATCATCAGAAAAACGAAAAAGGCACCACTGATTTCAAAGGCGCGGATGCGGGTGTCGGTCTGGACGACGCGATCATGCGTCTGCCGTTCCGGCACTAAACGGGTACGCCAGCGGTCACTATTGATATCCCACTGCTCGATCGGTGTGGCGACCCAACGCACCCAGGCTTGTGTGAATTGATTCACCAGCCAGGCGATGGGTAGCAATACATCGCCTGCGGGTACGGGCCGTTGCGGCGCCCGCAATAAGCGCCAAGCGATGCCGGCAACAATCAGGCCGGCGGCGATGGGGAGTACGCTTTTGGCGATGTCATCCAAGCTAAACGGCGCCGTGGATATCGGCAGCTGCAGGTAGGCAATGGTCAACCAAGCCATGGCGGAGACGGCGAGCAGCGCGGTACTCCATGGCGCCATAAGTCCCCGGTGGTTGTCGGGTTTTCGCTCCGGGTCCGTCATTTTCCGATAGAGCAGATAAAGCAGTCGGGTTAGCAGGAGCGTCGTGGCAAAGGCGCTCAAGGGCAATAAGATGGTCAACGCTTGTGAGATCGTTACATTTTCATAATCCGAAAGGTACTTGAGGGCACGTTTAGCCAATGCTCCCCCCGTCATCGGCGAGCCGGCGATGGACAAGGCGGCTAGCATGAGGCCGCCCATAATGATGTAGCGATGAAAGCGGGGCGTGGTGGGTTCCGAAAGCACAACACCAATCCCCATGAACAGCGCGCCCTTTGCGAAGGCATGATTCAGCGCGTAAATGCCGACAATCCAAACGGCGATTGACCAGTCTGCTGCCTCTGAAAGGCCGATGCCGATCGCGATGGTCATGACCGCCATTTGGCTGACGCTGGAATAGGCGAGATTGGTTTTGGGGTTCGATTGCGTGCATCCCAGAATCACGGCGTAAAAGGCACCAACGCACCCCAATAGAATCATCAGCGTTCCCCAGGAGGGATACGCTGCCAGGCCACCGGGCAAAAATAGAATCCACCCCATCAGCCCGGCCTTTAACATGGATCCGCTCAGCACCGCATGCGCGGGGACGGGGGCGACCGGATGAGCCAGGGGCAGCCACACGTGCATCGGCAGTATGCCGGCTTTGACTCCAAAACCAAAGATGACCAATCCAATTACCCAGGGATCAAGGGGCGATCCCGGCACGGCAGCAACCGCATCGCGAATGAGCAGGCTACCGCTGTTGGCACTCATCAGGAGTAGTGCCGAAAAGATCAGCACTTCACCCAGAATGGACATGATCACATAGATGCGACCGGCATAAATAGCGTCCGGTGTTCGATAATGCAGGACCAGCCCATAAGCCGCAAAGGTCATCAAGGCAAAGAAGAGATAGAAGCTGGGAATGTCCGCGACGATGAGCACCCCAAGATTTCCGGAAAAACTTAGAAAGAAGAAACCGCCAAATGAATGCCGCCGATTATCGGCCACAAAATAGGGAACAGCGTACCAGCCGGCCAGCATCCAAAGCAGACTGGTAAACAAGAGGAACAGACGCGCCACTTCAGTCAGATGCAAGGTCATGCCCATCATCAAGAACGGCGCACTCGTAGGAACGTCGATCGGGCAGAGGACCACGGCGAGCGCTGCGGGCAATGGGGCCGTGCGGAAAAACAGATTCAAGCGCCGGTCGCTAGGCGGCAGAATCCATTGGGTCAGGCCGCCAACAATTGGCCACGCTAGACTGATCCAAAGCCAAAAGGGCCCCGTCATGGCAAGCTCTCCATAATTCCTTTAACTAACGAGAGAGGACTCCACTGCGATGCAGCAAACAGTCCAGCCCACAAGCTCAACACAGCCGTGATGATTGTCGGATACAGCATCCAGGGATGTGCCTCGCCGCGATCGCGCTCGGCAGGGTCCATCCATTCCTCGGCCGGTTGCTTGAACCAGGCGACGTAAAGGATGGGCAAGAAATAACCGGCGTTAAGTGCTGTGCTCAGGAGTAAGACTACCAACACCCACGGATTGCTGGTTTCCAAGCCGCCTAAGCCAAGATACCACTTACTTATGAATCCGGCTACGGGCGGTACACCAATCATGCCGAAGGCGCCGATGGTGAATGCGCCCATGGTCCACGGCATACGTTTACCGATCCCGTGCATGGCGGACACTTTCTTCACATGCAGCGTTTCCGCGAACAAGCCGGCGCAAAAGAAGAGGGTAATCTTCATAATGCCCTGATGCACCAAGTGGACCAGCCCGCCGATCGCAGACATGCCCCCCAAAATGGCCACGCCAAGAATGATGTAGGACACCTGGCTGACGGTGGAGTAGGCGAGGCGCTTCTTCAAGTCGTCCTGAGTCAAGGCGCGGAGCGATCCGTAGAGGATCGTGATGGATGCGAATATGGCCAGCGGCATGAGCAGGCCCAGGGCCTCGGTTAAGTCCAGTCCGTAGACGTGATAGACGACGCGGGCGACGCCAAAGGCGCCCGCCTTGACAACGGCCACGGCATGGAGCAGGGCGCTGACCGGGGCAGGCGCGACCATGGCAATCGGTAGCCACCCGTGCATTGGGAACAAGGCGGCTTTGACGCCCACGCCAAAGATCAGCAGGGGAAAGATAAGGGTCAATTGCCGGTCCAATTCGAAAGGCAGCGCCGCCACGGTGCCGGGCTCAGCGAAATCGACGGAACCGGCCAAGGCATACAGCCAGATCATGCCAACAAAGAAGATTGCGCCGCCGCCCATGGTGTAGAGGAGGTAGGTGCGCCCGCCTTTCAACGCTTCTTCGGTACCGCTATGGACCACGAGCGGGTACGTGCTCAGGGTCAAAAACTCGTAGAAGATGAAGAAGGTAATCAAGTTTCCGGCCAAGGCCACGCCGACGGCAGCGGTGATGCAGAAGCTGAAGAAGGCAAAGAACCGGGCCCGGTCCGTACTGTGGTCCATGTAGCCGATGGCATAGACGGAGGTGATCAGCCAGAGCACGCTGGACAGCGACATGAACAGGAACGACAAGGGATCGGCGCGTAGCACGAAATCCAAGTCGCCAATCATGGTGAACCGGGTCTCGAAGGTGGTGCCGTGATAGACGCCCCAACCCATGTAGCCGACCAGCGCGACTTTTAGGGTGGCCCCAAGCACGTTGACGATCCAGCGGGTGCGTTGCCGCGCTTCGCCGAGCAGCAGGATGATGATGCCCGTAACCAGCGAGGCCAGGATGACCAACAACGGAAGTATGGCTGTCAGGCCGCTGTTCATAGGCCGCCTCCTACCGCGCCCACCGCTGGTGCGGCGAAGGGCCAGCCGATCATGAGCAGGTCAAGGATTTCCTCCGCCCGGAAGCCCAAGCCGATGCTGAGCAGCGCCAT
>SKLK01000139.1 GCA_007123265.1 Kiritimatiellia bacterium | reverse complement strand
CGGTGCGGACATGAGTCCAGCCCCGTCCCGCGCGCCTTGCGCTCGGCCCCGCCTGACGCGCTCCCACGCGAGAAGCGCTTTGCGCTTCGACCCTTTTGCCCTCCGCGTAGCAGCCCTTCGGGCGAATGCATCTGAGGCCAAGAAGTCCTTAACGCAGACGTCTACCCAAGCTTTGGCGTGAGCTTTGTCGCGAGCTCTGACCACTGACCACCGACCACCGACCACCGACTACCGCCCACCGACCTTGAGAGGATAAGGGAGGATAAGGGACAGAGAAACTAGCCCAGCAAGGCGAGAAAGACGCCAGCCGCCACCGCCGAGCCAATCACCCCCGCCACATTCGGTCCCATCGCAGCCATCAACGGGTTGACACGGCCGCCGGTCTTTTCGGATACGAACTGTTGCACCACCCGGGCCGCCATCGGCACCGCCGATACCCCCGCCGCACCGATACAAGGATTGATTTTCCGATGGCGTGGGAGCACCAGATTAAAGGCCTTGGCGAACAAGATGCCGCCCGCAGTACTAAACACGAACGCCACAACGCCGAGAATCATTATGAAAAGCGACTGCTTCTGCAGGAACGTCTCACCGGCCATCGTCGCACCTATGACCAACCCCAAAAAAATCGTCACGATATTGATCAGTGGGCCACCGGCCGTTTTGCTTAATCGGTCCGTGACCTTGGATTCCCGCAACAAATTGCCGAACATCAACATGCCGACCAGCGGCGCACACGTCGGTATCGCCAGCGAGACGACCAAGGCGATCAAGATGGGGAAAAGAATCACCGCCGTTTGCGACACGGGCTTGGCTTGCGGCATGTCGATTTCCCGCTCTCGTTGCGTCGTCAGCAGGCGCAGGATGGGGGGCTGAATGATGGGCACCAAGGCCATATAGGTGTAGGCGGCAATCGCCACCGCGCCGAGTAGGTGAGGAGCCATGATGGCGGTTAAAAAGATCGAAGTCGGCCCGTCGGCGCCGCCGATAATGCCGATCGCGGCGGCCTCTTGCGCCGTAAAGCCAAACACATAGTAAGCAAACAACGCAGCGAGAAAGATGCCGATCTGCGCGGCTGCGCCAAGAATCAACGTCATCGGCCGGCTCAGCAGGGGGCGGAAATCCGTGAGTGCGCCGACTCCGAGAAAGATCAAGGGCGGCATCAGTTCCGTCTTGATTCCGCCGTCATAGATCAATTGCAGCAAGGGGATCCGGCCGTTTTCCGCAGTAAACTCACTACTCGCGCTCATATCGGCAAGCGGCAGATTCGCCAGCATCGCGCCGAACGCGATTGGTACCAGCAGCAAGGGCTCGTAATTCCGGCGTATGCCGAGGTACATGAGGATACCGGCAAATATGAACATGACGAAATTCTGCCAGGTCAGCAGCAGAAAGCCGGCATTCTCAAGCAGTTCGCGTAAAGCGTCCATCTTAGTCCCCAATGAACAGGATGGGCTTGAACCCGGTCACTTCACTTCCCAGTGTCGCCGGGACCGAGGTGACCCGTCCATCACACGGGGCCAATACATCGTGCTTGGCTTTCATCGCTTCAACCGCGGCTAGGACCTGTCCTTTGCTGACGCTATCGCCGACATTCACATAAATGTCGACCAACTCGACTTTGCCCTCAAACGGTGAATAGACCGGTGTCTCCTCTCCGGATGACCCGTTCCCCGATGCGGCGGATGCCTTCGCTTCGCCTGACGCAGGCGCCGCAGCGACTAATCCAGCGCTGCCCTTTGGTGGTTCGATGGTAATCGTAAAGCGACGCTGCTGCTTACCTTCGACCACGGTGCATTCGGTCGTGATCGGTCCGCTGAAGGGCGCGGCCGCTTGGGTTGGGGATTGCTCCGGCACCGTTTGGGCGGCCGGTTCCGCCGTGTCCGCCGTTGCCAGTTTTTTAAGGGGCAAACTGATCCGGCTCTTTCCAGTCAGCAATTTGATGCCTTCGTTCAATTCCATGTTCTTACCCGGGACAATGGCCGAGGCGACGAGGAACACATTTTCGTCGGTCACCGGCAAGTCCCGTTCCTTCAAGGCCGCGGTCGCGAGCTCCAACGTGTCCGGTGCCTCTTCCAGCGGGTCCCCGTTGAAGGGGGACAATTCCAGTTTCTCCGATGCGATCTTCACCACTTCCGGGTCGGGGTCGAGGGGAGGCCGACCAAAGTAGCCTAGCACCGATCGGCCGTAACCGGCGTCGATTTTCTTCCAGCGCCCGTGCAGCACGTTGTTGAAGGCCTGTAACCAGTACTGTTGGCTGCCGGGCGTGACACTGGTCCACGCGCCGCCGGCTTTGACCACCACGGGAAACTCGGCCAGCACATCGCTGTACCGATCGAGAATTCCCGCTTCCGCCATCATATGTACGTTCGGGCCAATCGCGCCGCCGGGCATCGGGAAGTTTACCACTCGCGCATCGGCGGCAATGGTGACCGGATTGAATTCATACTCTTTCAATCCCTCGTCCAGGATCGCCTCGATTTCCGGCATTTTCTCCGGATCGATGTCCAAGGCATACCCGGTATTCTTCAGCGCGTGCCACATGGAGCGGACATCCGGTTGCACCGTGCCCGACGCCATGGGGCGCACAGATAAATCAATGCCATCCACGCCGCCCGCGATCCCCGCCATGTAGCAGGCGACCGCCATCGAGGCGGTATCGTGGGTGTGCTGGACCAGCGGTATCTCCGGCGGCAGGATTTTCTTCAATCCCTTAGCGGTCTCATAACAGGTGCGCGGATCGGTGGTGCCGGAAGCGTCCTTCATGCAAACGGAATCGATGCGGATGCCTGCGTCCAGCACCCGCTGAATCACGGCTACGTAAAAGTCGGCCGTGTGCACTTGATCGGATTTGTAGGGCAACCCCATCATCGCCACACAGACTTGATGGTGCAGACCGGCATCGATGATCGGCTTCGCCGTCTTGATCAAGTTTTCGGTGTCGTTCAGAAAGTCAAAATTACGGTCGATGGTGGTGCCGTGCTTCTTCATCAGCTTTGCTTGCAGCTCCAACGCCCGCAATTTCTGCGTGGTCAAGGTAACGCCCGATACCGAGCGGGTCAGGATTTGCAAGTCGGTATCCGGGCCAACCACATCGCGCATTTGATCCATACAGGTGAACGGATCTTCGCCGGCATAAAAATAAGGGGCTTGGTAACGGGCGCCACCGCCGAATTCGAAATGCCGAATCCCGGCTGCTGCGGCCGCCTCCATTGCGGGCAGTACATCCTTGACCCGCACCTTGCCGCCAAAGACGCTCTGCAGGCCGTCGCGGAAGGTCGTTAACATAACTCGAATGGTCTTTTTCTCTTTTGTGAAGATCATCGCTTCTCCAATGGATTTATTTCTTCAATACGCGTGACCCGAGCGCCCGGGTAGAGTTGGGATACCACCATCGATATGGCGGCCATCATCGGCGCGCGCGCGACGGGTTTTTGTGCTGGAAAGAGGTGGGTGATTGCGGACATCAGCAAGCCCAGCATCGTCAACAGGATGAGAACAGCCACGAAGGCGTTCAGGCAAATCATGTAAAGCGGCAAGTCCATAATACACTCGGAAATTTAAATTGCGGAGACGATAGCACACCCAGAGGCAGGTCCAAAGATAAAAACGAGCCAATTCAAGAGGGGGCTCGTGCATCGGGAAAGACAGGTGTTCGACCTTTTTTGATTGGTAAGATCAACAAGGAATTTGCCGGGATTCTGGGGATCCGGGAAAAGTCCGTAAAATTTCATCGCGCCAATCTCCTGTGCAAGTTAGGGGTCAAATCCATCGATAAACTCGTTCGCATTGACACGAAACTAGGCGTCGAACCCGCCGGTCCGGGGCCAGCGCATTAATCCACTAGAAACAGGGCTTGACTAGAGAAACCCTGCACTTCGCCGATATCCCGGGAACGCCGAGCCCCAGCTCGGCAACGAATTCTGGTCATGCCACAGTTTCTCTGTCCCTAACGG
>SKLK01000168.1 GCA_007123265.1 Kiritimatiellia bacterium | reverse complement strand
GCCGGGCTCCCGCCGCCCGTACCGCACACCATCGAAGCGGGCCAGGTTTGCGGAGGCTTCCGCCGTAGCGATGATGTAGTAGGTCGCCACCGCGTACTGGGTATGCGGCAAACTCACGTCGACAATTTTCGCGCCAAGCGCTTCACACTGGGCCACCGCCGCCCGGACCGCCTGATCAACTTCGGCGTCCGTACCGTCGGCAAAATACTCGCCCGGCAATCCCAGCGTCATTCCCTTGAGGTCGGGCGTCAACGCGTCTATGTAATGGGGTACCGGCTCGTCGAGGCAGGTTGAATCCATCGGGTCCGGACCGGCGATGGCATGGAGCAGCAAGGCCGCGTCGGCCACCGTGCGGGTCATCGGGCCGATTTGGTCCAACGACGAGGCAAAGGCGGTGAGGCCATATCGGGACACCCGGCCATAGGTCGGCTTCAACCCGACGCAACCGCAGAACGCCGCAGGCTGCCGGATGGAGCCACCGGTATCCGTGCCCAACGCCGCCAAGGCGGTCCCGGACGCCACTGCGGCGGCTGATCCGCCACTGGACCCCCCTGAAACGTGCTCGGTATGCCAGGGGTTCCGCACCGGCCCGAAGGCGGAATTTTCGTTGCTGGAGCCCATGGCGAACTCATCCATATTTAACCGTCCAAGAAACACCGCGCCCTGATCCCGCAAACGAGCAATGGCCGTGGCGTCATACGGGCTGATATAGCCTTCCAGTATGCGGGAGGCGCAGTGGCACGGCTGGTCTTGGACGTTCAATACGTCCTTGATGCCGATGGGCAGCCCGCATAGCGGCCCTGCTACGCCTTGGGCCCGGCGCTGATCCGCCGCCCGGGCCTGCTCCAGCGCGGCCTCCGCCTGAATGGACAGGTACGCGTTCACGACCGGATTAACGCGCTCGATGTGTGCGATTTGATCGCGCACCAATTCCTCGGACGAGCAATCCCCCTGTGCCAACGCCTGATGCGCTTCGGTTAATGATTGAAACGGCGTGTCCGGCATAGCCACTACTCCAGAATTCGGGGGACCAGAATGAGTCCGTTGCGTGACGCCGGCGCATTTTGCATCACCTGGTCATGTGGCAAACTGGGGCGGACTTCGTCTTCGCGATAGACATTGTGCACCGGCACCGCATGGGCCGTAGGCTCCACGTCGTCGACGTTCAGTGCGCTCAAGGCCCGCACATGCTCGAGTACGTGGTCGAGTTGCTCCTGAAACCGGTGCGCTTCCGCATCGGTCACCTGCATACGCGCCAGATGCGCCACATATTTTACATCAATTGATTCCGTATTCGCCATCGTCGTCCTTTAGTGGGCTGGTACCGAAAGGGCATAGACTAGGCGACCGTCTTGCTGTGATCAAGCCTATCTCTATTGCACATCGTTAGCGCCTCGTGGTATGAACAGGAATAGATGGTGGCTGTCGAACAGCGACAAACCCCGAGGAGAACGTATGTCGAATCAGGATCACACAACCGATTCAGCCCTGCCCGAGGCGACGCGGCCGACCTGGCTGATTCCCGCCGGCTTTGTATTGTTGCTGCTGCAAGGCCTTCGTACCATTGGGCATGCCGACTTTTGGACGCACCTGGCTGCGGGACAGGCCGGCCTGAGCCGTATGGACCCGCTCACGTGGGTTTCGTACGACCAAACCTGGGTTCATGTGCATCATTTATACGATCGGACGCTGGCCCTCCTGTTTGGCCTCGGCGGCGCCCCTCTGTTGACCTTGCTGCATGTCCTCGCCACCTTGGGCGCGTTTGGGTTGCTGGTACGCGTGATTCGGCCCCAGGCGAATCCGGCCAGCATCGCTCTATCGCTCTGCCTGAGCGTATGGCTGCTGGCGCCGCGATTTGAAGTACGTCCGGAAACCCTGGCCCTGCTGTTCGCGGCGCTATTTATCTTTGTGCTCAGCAAGGATTCCACATCCTGGCGGCTGTGGGGATTGTTGCTGCCTGTTCAGGTGATCTGGGCGAATACGGACACCTCGTTCATCTGGGGCCCCTTCATGGCCTTGCTTTTCGCCATTCAGGCGTATTGGGGTCCGCCCCGGAATTTGCGCACCTTCGCCCTCGTCCTGCCCCACCTCGGATTGGTCGTGGCTTTGTTGCTGGTGTCCTTGATCAACCCCCACTTCACCGAGGTGTATCGCGCCTCGCTCCACACCCTCGCGGCACCGGTGTTGCGGGATTGGATATCCCCCCTGAGCGGCTTGTTTCCGTCGGCGTTGACGCGCAACTTGATCACCCTGGCCTTGATCATTGGGGCGATTGGCTTGTTAACCCGGCGGGAGCGATTGCCGCTGGCCTTGACCGCTCTGGCCATGATTAGTGCTTTTCTTGCCGTTCGCGCGGCGATGGCGTATTTGAGCTGGTTCGCCCTGTTCGCCTTTCCCTTCTTCTGCCTGAGCCTCGACGCACTGCACAAACTGCTGCAGCGCAAGTCCTCCCTTTACCAAGCGCACGGGCATCGCCTGTGGGCGATAACGGTGGCACTCGTAGTGGTGATCAGCGGAGCGCTTCTAGTCAGCAATCGCTACTATACGCACGCCGGGCACTATGCCACTTTTGGTTTGGGCATCGCGGATCAGGGAACGGCCAAAGGCGCGCTCCGCCACGTGGTACATGCACCCGGTTTTCCTGAGTCCTTCCTGAACCTGCCAATGGATGGCGGTTACTTGGCTTATCACCGCCCCGGTCAACGGGCTTATATTGATCAGCGGGGCGAAGTGCATGGGTCGCACACCTATCGTCGATTGCTGAACGGCTTGCTGGGCGATGCCGATGCATGGGACGCGATTCAAGCGCGGGATAACCCGCAGGCGATCCTGTTGAATCATGCCTGGCTCTACGCCATCGATACGCTGCGATTCTTGCATCAGCAAGGCGAATGGCGCTGGATCTATTTTGACGGGGTCAGCTCCGTCTTGGTCCGGAACCATCCCGACCATGCGGCGTTGCTGGATCGCACCGAGGAATTTCGCCAGCTCGGCTTACAGGAACTGGCTACGCATCAACAAACCCATCTAGCCCGGCTCGGCGGTGTGCAGCGCCCGCCCGTGTCGCCAGCCTTGGTGGGGGCGAGCTTGGTATTTCGCGCCAGAGGATTAACCGAGAAGGCGGATTATTGCCAGTCGCTGGTCAGCGCCGGCGCACCCAATTTGGACTGGTCACTGCTGGTGCGTTAGTCCGCATTGCTCGCCAGCCGGATGAGGACGCGCTGTGGCAGGTGCGGACCATAATCAATCCACCGTCACGGCGTGGCGCATCCGCCAGCCCTACAGATAGAACCAGGCTTTGAGCAACGTGTTGCAAGATAGCGCGGGTTCATGTTCGGAGCACTTTCGCGGCTCATCCAGAGGATTCGCCCTACCAACGTGTGGCGGGATCGGTGTGGCGAGGCGTCCCGCCGAGCCGCGAGAAAGCGTCAGGAAAGTCCAAAGCGGCGCATAGCGCCGCAGTCCAAAGAAACGTGGGCAGCGCGCTTTGGATGATGACCAAGCACTTTCAGTTGCAGCGAACGCATACTCGGATCAGTACGCGGTGTCTTTCTGCGGGGAGGGCGGAGCTCTGCGATGCCGGGAAGGAAGCGCGGGGCCAGTGCTGATATCGGCTCTTTTTCCCCAAAGGGTCAGCCAAAGCGGTAAGGACAGAGAAACTATTGTGCAACCCCCAGGGCCGAGCTGGGGCTCGGCGTTCCCGGGGTGGTGGGAGCGGAGAATTGAAAGAACGAAAAGAACCTCTCGCAAAGCCGCGGGGATCGCCAAGCGGAATGCGAATGGTGGAATCCTTTGCGGACTTGGCGGCTTGGCGAGAAAAGCAAACCGGGACGAGTGATCGTTCCGGCCGGCCCCAGCGTGACCGATAGCCCTACTCCAGATACTGGGTCGGCAAGTTGTAGGGGATGACATTTGTCCAGGTCCACGGCTGGATGGAACCGGAGGTTCGAATCACTATGCCGTCGTTGGGACCAAACG
>SKLK01000203.1 GCA_007123265.1 Kiritimatiellia bacterium | reverse complement strand
CGATTCGCTTCGTCCGATCCGGTTCCAAGCATGCGCCCGTGCGTTCGTTTGCGGCTCACCGGGACGGTTCGCCCTACCAATCCCGTTACGCGAAGGTAGGGCGAATCCTCCGGATGAGCCGCGAGAATCGACCGATCCCGACTCGAACATGAACCCGCGCTTCCTCAGTGGCGTCGCAGCGCTCCGCCCTCCGCGCAGAAAGAGAGTGCGTGCTGATCCGATGGTGCGTTCGCCGAAATTGAGCGTGCCTGGCCATCATCCAAAGCGCCGCCGAGCGGCGCACTCCAAAGGCGTTGAACACGGCTCTTTGGACTGCGGCGCTGCGCGCCGCTTTGGACTTCCCCAACGTTTTCTCAAACGGCTCGGCGGGACGCCTTGCCCTACCAATCCCGTTACGCGAAGGTAGGGCGAATCCTCCGGATGAGCCGTTTTTGACCCGAAAAGAGCCGACATCAGCACTGGCGCCGCGCCTCACCGGTCCTGCATTCAAGACCCGGTTAAGTCGCTCAACAACCGCAAACTCATTTTTTTTCATTTTTTTCCGGAAATCGACCGACCTCGTTTCTTTGAGGGATATACAGAGTGGTGGACAGATCGGCAGCTGTTCCCCGAAACGGTAACCAGACAAGAAAGGAAAAAGGTCATGAACTCGATGAATCATGTCGTACTGATGGGGCATCTTACGCGCGATCCGGAGCTGCGAAAAGTCGCCTCCGGCGCCGCCGTTTCAGATTTGGGCCTGGCCCTGAATGAGCGGTACAAGGATAAGGACGGCGAGGTCGTCACCCGCCCCACATTCGTAGATGTGGTCGCGTGGGGCAAACAGGCCGAGCACTGCGCGCAATACCTGAAAAAGGGCGCGCCCGTGGCGGTGGAGGGCAAACTCCAATTCGACCAATGGGAGACCGCCGAGGGTGAAAAGCGTTCCAAACTCCGGGTGCGGGCCTGGCGCGTCCAGTTCCTCAACGGTGGGAAGGGGGCGAGCACCGCAACCGAAAATCTGGTTGAAGCCGCCGCCGAGGCCGCAGACGATCCAGACTTCTAAAGGAGGGTATCCCCATGACGCAAGCTGCTTCACCCATCATTCAGGCGCCCCCGGATTATCGGGGGCGCACACTCTGCTACTACCATCCCAACGGTCGGGGCACCGGCAGTGCGGTACGGTTCGAGCCACGCCTCAATCGCAATGGAAACGATCGCTACAATTGTTTCTTTGTCGAGTGGGCGCGCCAAAAGGATCGCACATCGACCACGTCCCCGGACGCGTTTGCCCGCTTCGATTGGGAAGGCAAAATCACTGTCAAGCTGGGGTTCCTGGACCTGTGCGAATTGCTGACCGTATTGGAGGGGCGGGCCACAGCCGTGGGCGCGAACGGCAAGGGCCTCTATCATGCCACGGAGCAGGGGAATACGCTGATTACGTTTGCCCATCAGGCGGAGCGCAAAAACTATCTGTTTGCGGTTTCCCGCAAGCTCAACGGCGATGCCGAACCCCAACGTATCAGCATCGCGCTGTCCAAGATCGAGACGACGGGACTGCGCCATGTTTTACAGATGGGCCTGTTTTTCGTCACGTTCCCCGGTCTTTTACAGGGAAGCCAGTGATCGCTTGACTCTCATCCTGTGCTTCTTAATGCTGTGTGCATGGAGTGGCAGGATCTATTGACGGGCACGCGATTGCTGGCGGACACCCACGCGTTGGTGGCGATTGGGTTGCTGCTGCTGGTGGGGTATGCCTTGGGCAAGTTGTCGGGGCGGGTGCGGTTGCCCGAGATCACCGGCTTCATCATCGCCGGTCTGGTGATCGGGCCGGGGGGGCTCGATGTGATGCCGCATTTGTTGGAGCCGGTGTTCATGGTCTTGAGTCAGGCGGCCCTGATCCTGATCGCCTTCACCATCGGCGCCGAATTCTATTGGCCCAAGATGCGGCGTATCGGCGGCCAGGTGCTCGTCATGGGGCTGTTGGAGGTTGTCGCCAGCTTCGCGTTGGTATCGCTGGTCATGCGCGGACTGGGATTGCCCTGGCCGTTCGCTTTTTTGTTGGGCGCCATTGCCGCCGCCACCGCCCCGGCGGCTACGGTGGCGATTGTCCAGTCCCTGCGCGCCCGCGGACGCTATGTGGACATGTTGTACGGCTTGGTGGCGCTGGACGACGCCGGTGCCGTGATTTTGTTTGCCGTGGTCTTTGCCTTGGCCGGTAGTTTTCTGGTGACCGGGGTGGAAATCAGCAGTGGCACGCTCATCTTGCATGCCATCTGGGATGTCTTGATTTCCGTGGGCGGCGGCCTGGTAATCGGCCTCATCATCTATCGCGTCTCGCGCCGATTCCCCAACTCCAACGAGGCCTTTATCGCCAGCCTCGGCCTGTTGTTTCTATTGGCGGGATTGACCCAAGGTTTCGGATACTCGCTGTTGCTCTCCGGCATGGCGGCCGGGGCGGCTTACGTCAATTGTGTCGGCGGGGATCAACGGTTGTTTCACCGGATCGCACCCATCACCCCGCCGCTGTACGCCTTGTTTTTCGTCATTGCCGGCGCCGAACTGCAACCGGCGATTTTGCTGCGGCCCGAGACCCTGCTCTTGGGGTCCGCCTATGTCCTATTTCGCGGTCTCGGCAAGTACGGCGGCGTCTACTGGGGCGGGGCATGGTCCGGCGTGGACGACCGGATTCGTACGTATTTGGGCCTCAGCATGATTCCACAAGCCGGCGTTGCCCTCGGCTTGGTTTTACTGATCCGATCCTCGCCCCTGCTCGACGCCTTGTCGCCTGAACAGCTCACGCACATCGCCTCGCTGATCAACGTCGTCCTCTTTTCCGTTCTGTTCAGCGAACTGGTGGGCCCGCCCCTGTCCCGGTACGCCATCATTCGCGGCAACAACATGGAGGATTTATGGACATCCTAGACGTGCTGCAACCAAAATGCTGTTCCGCCACCTTGTCCGGACGGACCAAGGACGCGGTATTGGCGGAGTTGGCTCAGTTGGCCCTGCGCAATGACCAGGGCGTCGGCGCGCTGACCGCGACCGATATCACCAAACACCTGCAGGCCCGCGAAGCGCAGGGGTCAACCGCCTATGGTGGCGGCATCGCCATCCCCCATGCCCGCATCCCTGGCTTAAACACCTTCATTGTTGTCATCGGCATCAGTTCGCGCGGGGTGGACTTCGACGCTATGGACAATAAGCGTGTGCGCATCTTCGCAATGATTATCGGCCCTGCCGATCAGCCGCAGGCCTATTTGAAGCTGCTTGCCGCCCTTTCCCGTCTACTCATGAACGTGCGGTTGCGGAAGGAATTGTTACGCGCCACCACCGCCGTCACCGTGCACGAGACCTTGGTGCGCTGGCACCGCTTTGGAACCCCATCCGCCGGGTCCGGCAAGCAGGTGCTGATGACCATCATCCTGTACGAGGAAAACGTGCTGCACCAACTGCTGGGCTTTCTCGTCGAACGCGGCGTCGAAGGGGCTACCATTCTCGAATCGCACGGCATGAACGAGTACATATCCCAGGTGCCCTTGTACGCCGAAATGATTCAATTCATGAGTGTGCGCAAGAGCCAGAGTAAAACCATTTTGATCTTGGTGCCCGAGGAGGCGGTTGACGATTTGATCGAAGGGGTCGAAGAAATTACCGGCAACCTGGACCAAGTCGAGGGGGCCGTCATCTTTGTCCAGGACGTGCGCCGGGTGCGCGGCACCATGCGCATGATGGAATAGCGCCCCACGCCGTTTTCCAACGATTGGAAAACCGCCTCAAAAAGTTTCCAACGATTGGAAAATCGACCCCAAATTTTTCCAACGATTGGAAAATCGACCCCGAAAGTTTCCAACGATTGGAAAAGTGACCTAATTTTTTTCCAACGATTGGAAAATCGGCAGAAACGTTTTCCAACGATTGGAACGGGGGCGCTTGCTTGAACGCGTGGGTTGCCTGTGGCACAGTGTGCGGTGATGATGCAACTTTATGAGATTGGCACGCTAT
>SKLK01000044.1 GCA_007123265.1 Kiritimatiellia bacterium | reverse complement strand
GAGACCGGCGAGATTATTATTCCGGCGAACCGCAAGATCACCAAGACGTTGCTGCGCAAGTTGGCCGCGTCCCATGATCATATTGAAATCGATCCTAGCCCGATCCAAATTAAGATCACCGGTATCATTAATGAATTCAGCGCCAAGTTCGCGGAACTCGAGGAAGAGAATGAGCGTTCCATGGAACGCCTGGAAACCGGCGACGAGATTGATCAAGGCATTATCAAGCAAGTCAAAGTGTATGTCGCCAGCAAGCGCAAGCTTGCGGTGGGTGATAAAATGGCCGGTCGCCACGGGAACAAGGGCGTCATTGCCCGGATCATGCCGGAAGCCGACATGCCGTTTCTGCCGGACGGGACCCCGGTGGAAATCGTGCTGAATCCGTTGGGTGTGCCGTCCCGTATGAACGTTGGGCAGGTGCTGGAAACCCATTTGGGTTGGGCGTGCGAGCACTTGGGTATTCATGCCGCGACACCGGTCTTTGACGGCATTTCGGAAGAGCGCGTCTGGGAAATGATGCGGGAGGCCAACTTGCCGGAGAAGGGGAAATCGGTGTTGTACGATGGTCGCACCGGCGAGCCGTTCGACCAGGAAGTTGTGGTGGGCAAGATTTACATGCTGAAGCTGCACCATTTGGTCAGCGACAAGATTCACGCCCGCGCCGTTGGCCCCTATTCACTGGTCACTCAGCAGCCGTTGGGTGGCAAAGCGCAATACGGTGGTCAGCGTTTTGGAGAAATGGAAGTGTGGGCGATGGAAGCCTACGGAGCCGCCTACGCCTTGCAGGAATTGTTAACGGTGAAGAGTGACGATTTGCAGGGACGAACGCAAATATACGAGTCCATTGTCAAAGGCGAGAACACGTTGGAAGCCGGTGTGCCGGAATCGTTCAATGTGCTATTGAAGGAAATGCAGAGTCTGGTTCTGGATATGCGGATTCACCGGGACCACGACTGAGCCTGCGACGGATTTGATACGATGACGATGGATTGAATGGAGGGTAGCCAATTGGAACACAGCTTGGAACATAGCGACGCGGCAAATATTTTGGGTGTAGAAGCGCAGGGCGGGTTCGATTACGCCAGCATAACTTTGGCCTCTCCCGAGACCGTTCGTTCATGGTCGTATGGCGAGGTCAAGAATCCCGAAACGATCAATTACCGGACCTTTAAACCGGAGAAGGGTGGATTGTTCTGTGAGCGCATTTTTGGTCCGACCAAGGATTGGGAATGCGCCTGCGGCAAATACAAGCGAATCAAGCACAAGGGTGTGATCTGTGATCGCTGCGGGGTGGAAGTAACCTTGGCCCGGGTGCGGCGCGAGCGGATGGGCCACATCGAGTTGGCGGTGCCGGTTTCCCATATCTGGTTCTTCAAGTGTACGCCGAGCCGGATGGGGTTGGTGCTGGATATGACCGCCCGCGCCTTGGAACGCGTGTTGTATTACGAGGACTACATCGTTGTGGATCCCGGTGACACGCCGTTGCAGCAGAAACAACTGTTAAATGAGTTGGAGTACCGCGAGGCGCAGGACAAGTTCGGGGACACGTTTGTCGCTAAAATGGGCGCTGAAGGTGTGGCTGATTTGATGAAGGAAATCGATCTCGAAAAGGAATTGGCCGAGATCGATGCCGAAATGGAAGGCACCCGCAGCAAACAGACCAAGACGAAGCTGACGAAGCGGATTAAGGTGCTGGAAGGCTTCCGCGGTAGCAAGACACGTCCGGAATGGATGATTTTGGAGGTCTTGCCGGTGATTCCGCCGGATCTGCGCCCCTTGGTTCCGTTGGAAGGCGGGCGTTTCGCTACATCCGATCTCAACGACTTATATCGTCGCGTCATCAACCGAAATAACCGGTTGCGCAATTTGCTTTCGTTGAAGACCCCAGACGTCATTATCCGCAACGAGAAGCGTATGCTTCAGGAAGCCGTCGATGCGCTGTTTGATAACGGGCGTCATGGCCGCGCCGTGACCGGCGCTGGCAACCGCCCCTTGAAGTCCTTGAGCGATATGTTGAAGGGGAAGCAAGGGCGTTTCCGTCAGAACCTGCTGGGCAAGCGTGTCGACTATTCTGGACGTTCCGTCATCGTGATCGGGCCGGAGCTGGAAATGAATCAGTGTGGCTTGCCGAAAAAGATGGCGTTGGTACTTTTTGAACCTTTCATTATCCGGCGGCTGAAGGAATTGGGTGTGGTGCATACCGTTCGCAGCGCCAAGAAGATGATTGAGCGTGAGGCGGATGAGGTTTGGGATATCCTTGAAGAAGTGACGCAAGGGCACACGGTCATGCTAAACCGTGCGCCGACGCTGCACCGGTTGGGCATCCAATCCTTTGAGCCGGTCCTGATTGAGGGCGAGGCTATCCGTGTGCATCCGCTGGTCTGTACGGCCTACAATGCCGACTTTGATGGCGATCAAATGGCCGTGCATGTGCCCCTTTCGATAGAGGCGCAGATGGAGTCCCGGCTGTTGATGTTGGCGCCGAACAATATCTTTTCGCCTTCCAGCGGACGTCCCATCACCACGCCGTCCCAGGATATCGCGTTGGGGGTCTATTATTTGACGACCGATTCCCAGCAGGACCGGATTGCCAGCAGGAAGCGCAGCGCCAAGACCAAAGACGAGACGCCGGAACGGTTGCCCATTTTGGTGGACGCCGCTGAAGTGCATACCGCTTTTCTAGACGGGGAGCTAAAGCTGCACAGCCGGATTCGGTTCAAAAACCCGGATTTTGGCCGGGAAACCAAATACGGGGACAAGGAAGCCAGTGTCATTACCACTACCGTGGGCCGGGTGATCTTTAACGAGATCTGGCCGGAACAGATGGGATTCATCAACATGATCGTCGGCAAGAAGGCGATGGAGCGGTTGATTGAAGAGTGTTACCGGGTGGCGGGACAAGACGAGACCGTCAAGATGCTTGATCGCCTGAAAGCGTTAGGTTTCGAGCATGCCACCCTTGCCGGCATTTCGGTGGGCATTGGCGACATGATTATCCCGCCGGAGAAACAAGAGATCACGGAGCATGCTCGTAGCACGATCGCCGAGGTGGAGTCGCAGTATCGCAAGGGCGTGATTACGGACGGCGAGCGGTACAACAAGATTATCGATATCTGGACGCATGCGACGGAGGAAATCTCCAATGTCATGTATCGCAAGATGGAGTATAACGAGAATAAAGATCACCTCAATCCGATCTTCATTATGGTCGATTCCGGTGCCCGTGGAAGCAAGCAGCAGATTCGTCAGTTGGCGGGTATGCGCGGGTTGATGGCCCGCCCGTCCGGTGAGATTATTGAGCGTCCCATCCTCTCCAATTTCCGGGAAGGGTTAAGCGTGTTGGAGTACTTCATTAGTACGCACGGCGCGCGTAAAGGATTGGCGGATACAGCGTTGAAGACGGCGGATTCGGGGTATTTGACCCGTAAACTGGTCGATGTGGCCCAGGACATCATTGTGTATGAGCAGGACTGCCACACGATGAACGGGATTGAGATCAAGCCCATTTATGAAGGGGATGAAGAATTGGTCCCACTGGCGTCCCGTATCGTCGGACGAACCGCACTGGACGATGTGCGTGATCCGTTCACGAAGGATATTATCGTCGCGGCGGGTCAGGAAATTGATGAAACCGCGGCGGCCTTGATCGGCAAGGCGGGCTTCGAATCCTTGCGGATTCGCAGTATTTTGACGTGTGAGACGCGCCACGGATGTTGCGCCAAGTGCTACGGACGGAATCCGGCAACGGGACAACTCGTGGCCTTGGGCGAGCCTGTAGGGATCATCGCCGCCCAATCGATTGGCGAGCCGGGCACGCAGTTAACTATGCGTACCTTCCACATCGGTGGTACGGCGAGCTCGGTCTTTAAGCAGCCGCAAATTGTGGCCAAGCACAGTGGGATCATTCACCATCACGAATTGCGCACGGTGGCGGCCTTGGACGGAAGCTTGATTGCCCTGAACAAGAATGGCGTGATTGGCCTCTACGATGACGAAGGTCGGGAACTGGAGCGGCACACGATTGTCATCGGCGCCGTGATTTCCGTACCGGATGG
>SKLK01000256.1 GCA_007123265.1 Kiritimatiellia bacterium | reverse complement strand
TGGGCAAAAGGGTCGAAGCGCAAAGCGCTTCTCGCGTGGGAGCGCGTCAGGCGGAGCCGAGCGCAACACCGCGATCGGTCGTGACTGGCGTGTGACCCACGCGACCCTTTTGGCCAACGCACACCAGAAGAACCAACCACCGCTCATAGGTCAGGCAGGAATGCCCGACCCACGGAAAACCAACGCAACCCGCTATTCCGCCCAGCGCGGCCGGTCACTGAAAAACAACTGGTCCACGCCAGCCAGTGTGGTGGCTTGGGGTAGCGGGAAGTCGGCGGGTAGACGCCCTTCCATCACGTTTCGCCACGACTCGAATTCCGGGGCCTGCAATCCACTGATCAGGGGCAAATCGCGGGTCTTCAACGTGAAATAGAGGCCGCTGAGGCGGTCGTGAAAGTCGTGGATATCATAAAATGTCTCCACATTTACGGGTAGAAGCAGCGACGTTCGATCGCCGTACCAGGCATTGGCCCAGGGCATGTCGGAACAGATCGCCTCCTGTGGGCGCAGCAATTGAGTCACCATGGCAATCAATCGCGGGGCATAGGGCGGATAGGTAGGACCAGCCCGCGGTGGCATCAAGGTAAAGATGAGCGGCAAGGCGGTAAGAAACAGGACCACCCCAATCATCCCCCGGTTCAGGAATTTGTAGGGCAGTTGCAAACGCTCCAGCAAGAGCATGAAGAACGCGAGGCCATAGAGGATGATCAGCGGCCAAAACATCTGCGCCAGACGAAAGGCGGATTCGCCGTACACAGCCCCGACAAAGAGCAGCAGGACCATGGACAGCGCTAACCCCCAGCGCAGGCTATGAACAGGAAAGCGGACGAAACGATAGAAGAATGTGGTAATGAACAGCGCCATCAACAAACCGTCGCCCCACCCCATCAGCTGGGTATCGTAATAGGCGCTGAAATTCGGCAACAGCTTTTCCCGCGCCGCCGCGAGAATACTGACGAACGAGGTATCGGTCGCGAGGGTACGCTCGAACGCGTTGCCGGGATAATCACGGGTCTCGTTCAAGGCCAGGTAGGGGGCCAATCCAAACGGACCGCCGGCCACAACCGCGTTGCGCGCTATCCACAGGCTGGCGGGAATCATGAAAACAAGCAGGAATATCGCCAGCCCTTGCCACGCCCGCTGTCGCAAGGCCCAACCCAAGTAGATCATCAGCCCCGGCACCAGCACGATCGCAGCATATCGAGTCAGGAAAGCCAGGCTACACAGAAGACCCGCCACAATGACCGGACCGATCCAACGACGCAGCCTCGCACCGTCCGTGATACGGGATACGGCGATAACCATTGCATAGATGGCGGCCACCCCCCAAAACGAGGCAATCGCAACCCCTGTTCCTCCCAAACTCGTGCGCCACACGCTGTCGCTCAGGTAGTAGAGGGTCATCCCCAGCATGCCGATTGTCGGATCAAATAAGCGCCGCCCCAGCAACAGGACAAAAATACCCGTGAGCAGGGCGAAGATATGGTTCAACACCATAACGCGATGTTCCGGTCCGTACACGTGCATGGAGCCTTGCGGCGTTGCTGCAAAATTGGCGCCGCGAAAGAACAGATTGAGCAGGATCGGATAGACCGGCGGATGCACGATATCGGGATGCTGATGCAGGGAGGGGTACGGATCATCCGTGTTGCGGATCAGGTAGCCCAGACTGGCCGGTCTCACGGTTTGCGTGACCAGCCACGGCGATTGAATCGTCACATTACGCCCCAACTGGGCATAATCCATTGCCTCCGCCTCGCGCAGGCCCCGGAACTGATTCGCCGTGTAGAGCAACACCACCGACCCCACGGCCAGAATGTACAACAGCACCTTGATCAGGCGCAGTCCAATGCCGGAGTCGACATTGTAGACCAGATCCTGAATACGTGATTCAACTGACTTCATGAAACTATTGCCTTTTTCTTTTTCCCATTATGCCCGTGGCGCGACGCACTCTAGCCTGTCGCGCCTATGAATTCAATGGCTGCTGCACCTTCGCGTTACAACCGATTAATCGGACGATCCGTCTCTAAATCCGTATTCGTTCAACTTGCGGTGCAAGGTCCGCCGACTGATGCCCAACTGTTCAGCGGCCTTGGTGCGATTGCCTTGATGGGCCTCCAGCGCCTTGATGATCATATTCTTTTCGACTTCCTCCAAGGACATATCCGGCAACACCGGCAGGGCCTTGGGCTCGTCATCGGCGGCCCGCATATGCGGCGGCACGTCACGCACGGTTAATCGTTCCTGCCGGGCCAACACCACCATCCGTTCAATCGCATTGCGCAACTCACGTATGTTGCCGGGCCAATCATAATTGACCAGTGCGTTCATACAATCGCTGGTGAAGCCTTCGATCGCCTTGCCGTTTTCCTGATTGAATGCCTGCAAGAAGTGTTGCAGCAACAAGGGGATATCCTCGCGCCGTTCCCGCAAAGGCGGCAAGGTGACGGTGACGACATTGAGCCGATAATACAAGTCTTCGCGGAAACGCCCTTCGTCCGACAACGCTTTCAGATCCTTGTTCGTAGCCGCGATCAGGCGCACGTCGACATCCAGCGTTTCCCGTCCGCCGACTCGTTCAAAGTTTCGCTCCTCAAGCACGCGCAACAGTTTCACTTGCAACGCAGGGTCGATCTCGCCGATTTCATCCAGGAACAGGCTGCCGCCGTCTGCCAACTCAAATCGTCCGACCCGCTGCTCGGTGGCACCGGTAAATGCGCCTTTCTCATGCCCGAACAGCTCGCTTTCCAGCAGATTCGAGGGCAAGGCGGCACAATGCACCGTCACCAGCGGGGCCTTGGCGCGCGGGCTCAACTGATGAATCGCGCGCGCGATCAGTTCCTTGCCGGTGCCGGTCTCACCCTGAATCAACACGTTGGCGCGGGACGGCGCCACTTGGCGCACGGTTTCCAACACCTCGCGCAGGGCCGATGATTGCCCGACGATGTTGTCCAACCCGAACCGGGTATCCAACTGTTCGCGCAGATGCCGGTTCTCCTGCTCCATTGAGCGCGCGCGTAACGCATTTTTCAAGCGCAGATCCAACTCATCCAAATTGACGGGCTTGGTTAAGAAATCGGCGGCGCCCCGCTTGATCGCCTCCACGGCGGTTTCAATACTGCCGTAGGCGGTCAACAAGATGCAGGTCGGTTGTGGCGTGCGGGCCAGAATCCGTTGAATCAAGGTCAGTCCGTCCATGCCGGGCATGCGCAAATCGCTCAAGACGACATCGGCCGGGTGTTGGCTCAGCCACTCGAGGGCACGGGGCCCGTCCTCGGCCACGTGTACGTCGTAGTGCCGTCGCAAGGCCCGCGCGAGCCCATCGCGCGTGCTCTTTTCGTCGTCTACAATCAATACCGTGTGGCGCTGCTTCATGGCTGCTCCCCGGACTGCCCATCGCGCTCGCCGCGATGGGCCTTGAGCAGGCGGGTCCGCCGGATTTCGTTGGGCAGATAGAACGTGAAGGTCGTCCCTTCCCCGGGTCGGCTATCTACTTCGATTTGTCCGCCGTGCTCGCGAATGATGCGTTGCACGATCATCAACCCCAGCCCCGTCCCTTCCGCCTTGGTCGTGTGGTAGGCATCAAAAATCTGCCCCAGTTCATCCGGCTTAATCCCCGCCCCGTTGTCTTGAAATGACACGCCAATGAACTGGCCCTCGACAAACGTGGTCACCTTCAGCAGGCCCCCATCGGACATGGCTTCCATCGCGTTCTTAACCACGTTGAACAGGGCTTGCTTGATTTGTCCGCGGTCGACCTTGACCGCCGGTAAATCCGCATCGTGTTCGACCTCGACAAAGATGCCGCGATCCTTAATCTCCTGCTGCAACACCCGCAGCGTTTCATCGATCATCTCGGTCAGCCGCCCGTCCTCCAATTGCGGGCGCGTGGGGCGGACGGCGCGGAGGAATTGATGGATAATTTGATCCAGTCGGGCCACCTCCTGGGTCGCAACCGACAACAACTCTTCCAGGGTCTCCCGGCCCTCCACCGCCACCTGCTCCAGTTCCCGCTGCATCAATTGCAAGTGGATGTGCAGCGAGTTCAGCGGATTACCGATTTCATGCGCCACGCCGGCCGCCAACAGGGTCAAGGCCTGAAGTTTTTCCGATTCCACGGTCGAGGCCTGATGTTCCCGCTCGCGGGTGACGTCGCGCAGGATCAGGACGGCGCCCTTTTCCCCCTTGGTGACCAACGCCATCGGCACCACGTAAAAATCGATATACCGGACCTCGGGATAGGTCAGTTCAATTTCACGGCTCACCAGCCGGGACCATTCGTCTTCGTCCAGGTTCAGGATCAAGTCCCATTCCACCTCGCGTAAATACCGCTGAATCGGCTGGCCGGTGGCGCTTTCGAGCCGGATTCCCAATAACGTCTCCGTGGCCCGGTTGGCGTAGGTGATGCGCCCTTTGCGGTCGAGCACCACTATCCCCTCGTGGATGGCGTGGAAGATCGTTTCCAGCAATCCCTTGTCGCTGGCGAGGTGCAAAAACTGCTTCTGCAGACTGTCCGGATCGAGGCGATCCAGCCGCGACATCAATTTGTCTATGAAGCCACTGTGGATGGGCATAACCGAGACTCAATATCGGAAACTACTTTTGCCGGTGAATTCCCGCAAAATCGAGGTGGGCGGCACTTGATCGGTGGGCACGGCAAGAAAACATTCCAGGAAATCCAACAGACGGCGGGCCTCGGCATACTGGGGATGATACGGTTTGACCTCGTACAACAGCGGCTCGGCCAACGTCTTCAGCACCGCCAACTCATAGTCCAACGCCGAATTGAAAGCGGCATCGGCCTCCTTTTGGTATGGGAAGATCCAGCGTTTTTCACCGCGCCGCACGCTTGGCCACATTTGCAAGGTGCCCAGCGCCGTGTTTCCCCGGAACTGATAATCCCGCACCATGCGGCGGACCAACCGGTTGTCGGTGGTGGATACGCGATTATTCGAGTCGAGGTTCAACTGGGTCAATGCGCTGATATAAATTTTGAACTTGTGCCGGGCCGGGATCGTCTCGGTCAAGCGAGGATTAAGCGCGTGGATCCCTTCAATAATCACCATTTGCCCAGGCTCAATCCGCAATTTATGCCCTTTGAAGACGCGGGACCCGTCCTCGAAGTTGAATTTGGGCAACTCGACTTCCTCGCCGCGATCCAGTCGTTCCAAGTGCTCATTGAACAGGGGCAGGTCGATGGTCTCTATGTGTTCGAAGTCGTATTGGCCATGTTCGTCGCGCGGGGTCTTGACGCGATCGACAAAATAATCATCTACCGAGACGGTCACCGGGCGCAGCCCGTTCACGCGCAGTTGCACGGCCAAGCGTTTGGAAAACGTGGTCTTACCCGATGACGAGGGCCCGGCAATGCATACCCACTTCACTTCGTCACTTTGGGCCAAGATACGATCCGCCAATTGCGCCGTTTTCTTTTCGTGGTAGGCCTCGGAAATCTTGATGAAATCGTCGATTTCCTTGCGGGCGACGATTTCGTTTAATTGGCCAACGGTCTGCACATTAACGATCCGCCCCCACTCCTTGTGTTCCTTAAAGATTTGGAACAAATGCGGCTGGCGCTCGAAGGGGGTCATGGTGGGCGCATTTTCCCGCTCCGGCAACTGGATCACGAATCCCGGCTCGTAGGGAATGATCTTATAATGGGTCAAGCGCCCGGTGCTGGAGGCCAACGGACCGTGGGCGAGATCGGTAAACATTTCGCAGGAATAGACAACGACCTTGGCCGGGTTGCGGAAGCGCAGCAGATTGAATTTGTCCCATTGCTTTTGCTGCTCGAACCGGGCCACGGCCTGACTAAACGAAATCTTTCGCCGCTTGATGGGCAGGTCGGCAGCCACCAACTCACCAATCCGCGTCTCGACCGCCGCCAATTGTTCGGCGGTGATGCCCGACTTGCCGTTCAACTCAAACGTGCAATACAACCCCGAACCCAACGAGTGCTCGATAAAGAACCGCGCTTCCGGATACAGATCATTCACCGCTTTCGCCAACACAAAGGCGAGCGAGCGCCGGTAGACGCGCCATCCATGCGGGGTCGCCATCGTGAGCGGTTGCAACTCACAGTCCACCTCCAGCGGATAGGTCAATGAAACCACGTTATTGTTGACCAACGCCCCTAGGAACGGCAGATCCTGCGGCTCAATACCTGCCTGCTCGAACAGGGTATCCACTGTGGTCTGGGGCGGACATTGAATGGTTCGGCCATCCGCCAACTGTATATTGATCTGTTTATCTTCTGCCATACACCACCTCAGCGGATCACATCCACATTCAATTCGGCTTTCTGTTGTCACGTTCGCACGGGATAGGTATAACCCTTCGCTACGAAGTAGAACATATTTTTTTGACGGGGATACCTACGGATGAGTTCCGGCACACATACCAGCGAACATCTTTTGTTCAACAAATCCTACCTGCTGAAAAGCCGGATGCGCATGATTACGCAAGCGATGGGCCCAATGCAAGATCGAACCGGCCTGTGCATCGGCCTGGTGCCCGCGGCCTTTCGCGCCCGGCTCATGGCCTTGGGCGGCGAGTGGACGTTTACCCAGGCCCAACATGTCCCCCTGCCGTATAAGGACGGCAGCTTTGATCGTGTGCTCGTGCTCGACCACCTGGAATGGGTGCACGACGACTATGGTTTCCTGGCCGACGCGCATCGCGTCTTGAAAGCCGCCGGCCTTTTGTATGTCGACACGGAACACCACAAACGCTGGACCGTGTGGCGGCCCGTGCGGCGCCTGTTCGGTGTGGAGGAACGGCAAGCGGAACGAATCCGGGAAGGCTACACGGAACGGGGCCTGTTCGATTTGCTGAAGGATGGGTTCGACTTGCAGGAGACGCGTACCTATTCCCGCTTCTTCGTGGAGGGCGCGGAAACGGTGCTGCGGCTCACCATGGGCGCCTTTTCCGGGACCGCCCGCTCGGACGGCGCGGATCAAGAGGAGATCGAGGATCCCGAGCTGTTAAACCGGCGTATCGCCCGCATTCAATCCATTGCCTATCCCTTCTTTTTACTAGGCGCGAAACTGGATTGGCTGTTGTTTTACACCCACGGGTACCGGCTCCGGGCCCTGGCCCGACGACGCCTATGGAAACCAAGGCGCACCCCCGTGCTGCGCGACGGGCGCACCCTCGCCGACGCCACGCTAAACACGCGGATCGGCACCGCCGCCCCCTTCTAATGGTCCGACGTGATGGCCCGACCGCATCATGATTGATCGTCGCTTGTTCGCATTGGGCCGCCCCCGCTGGCATTTCATGCCGGTGCAGTGCGGGTTCGCCCTGTTGCTGACCGGGCTGATCATCGGCCAAATGCACCTGTTGAGCGAGGTCATCGCGGAGGTCTTCATGGGGGACACCCGGGCCACGCCCTGGCCGCTGTTGGGGTGGTTGCTGGGCTTGATCACCCTGCGCGCAGCCCTCATCGCCGGGCAACAATATTACAGCCAGGCCGCGGCGAGCGCGATCAAGGTGCGCCTGCAAGCCCGGCTGCTGACGCATTGGGCCGCCGTTGGCCCGGTTCGCTTGCACACGGAACGAACGGGCGAACTTGTGGCGGTCTATCAGGAGGGCGTAGACAAGCTCGAAGCCTATTTCAGCCGCTACCTCCCGCGTGTGGTGCAGGTGCTGATCACTCCGCTGGCTATTGCTGTGGTGGTCGGCACAGTCGATCGGTTGAGCGGTCTGATTCTGCTCGGCACCGCGCCGCTGATCCCGATTTTCATGTGGCTGATCGGAAGCATGGCAAAGAAGCGAATCGAACGGCAATGGGCCGCCCTAAGCCGGATGAGCGCGCACTTTTTGGATCTGCTTCAAGGCATTCCCACACTTAAATTATTCAGCCGCAGCCGGGAACAGGAGGGCGCGATTGCGCGCGTCAGCAATCGCTACCGGATCACCACGATGGGCGTTTTGAAAGTCGCGTTTCTGTCGGCGCTGGTATTGGAATTGGCCGCCTCGCTCAGCACTGCGATTGTAGCGGTTCAGATCGGCGTACGGCTGGTGGAGGGGCTGGTATCGTTTCAACCGGGCTTATTTGTGCTATTGCTGGCGCCTGAGTTTTACCTGCCCTTCCGCCACTTGGGCAGCGAGCATCACGCGGGGATGGAAAGCAAGGAAGCGGCTACCCGCATTCAAGCGCTGCTGGATCAATCGCCGTTGTCCGTTCCCGCCTACCCACATCCCGTACCCGGCTCGCGGGAGGCGATCCATCTGCAGGCGATTAGCTACACCTATCCCGGACGTACCCAAGCGGCTGTTGACCAGCTGGATCTAACCCTGCAACCGGACGAGATGCTGGCTCTGGTGGGGCCCAGCGGTTCGGGCAAGAGTACCCTGTTCCGGCTGCTGGCACGGCATCTTGACCCGGATAGTGGTCGCATCCGTATCGGCCCGACGGACATTCAGGATATTGCGCCGGAAGACTGGCGTCGTCACCTCGCCGTGGTCCCTCAACATCCCACCCTGTTCCGGGGCACGGTGGCCGGGAACCTGCGGATGGCCCGGCCCGACGCATCGCTGGAGGCCCTCGAAGAGGCCGCGACTCAAGCCGAGGCCCACGCCTTCATTGCAGCGCTGCCTCAAGGCTACGACACGCCGCTGGGCGAGCACGGCTGGCGCTTGAGTGTGGGCGAACGCCAACGCCTCGCCCTCGCCCGCGCCTTTCTCAAGGCCGCGCCCGTGCTGCTGCTGGACGAACCCAGCGCAAATTTGGACCCGGAAAGTGAAGAGTGCATCGCCCTCGCGATCGAGCGATTGACACGGAATCGTACCACGGCCGTGATCGCCCACCGCTTGCGCACCGTCTATCGTGCCCACCGGATTGCCGTGCTGGATGCGGGCCGCGTGGTGGAGCTGGGCACCCATCGGGAACTGGCCCAAGCCAACGGCCTCTACGCCCGCCTGCTGGGAGCGCCGGCATGAAGACGTGGTTATGGAAACACAAGGGCTGGGTGGCGCTGTCGGTGGCAGCAGCGACTGCAACCTTGCTTGCCGGCGTCGGCTTGTTATCGAGTTCCGCGTATTTGATTTCCCGGGCCGCCCAACGCCCGCCGATCCTCGATCTGATGGTGATTATCGTCGGCGTCCGCTTTTTTGCCCTGTCGCGGGCCGCCCTGCGCTATCTCGAGCGCGTCCTGTCACATGATCTCACCTTTCGCTGGTTGCTGACGTTGCGCACCCACTTGTATCGCGTACTGGAGCCCCGTCTACCGGGCCTGCTGCTGCATCGCCGTTCCGGCAGCTTGCTGGGCCGGATGGTGGCCGATATCGAGACGCTCCAACATACCTACCTGCGCGTCTTTGTTCCCATCACGGCGGCGCTACTCGTGGGCATCGTCACAGGCCTATGGTTGCATGTCTTCTCGCCCTTGATCGCTTGGATCGCGATTGGATTTTGGCTATTGAACGGCGTCGTCGTACCGCTCGCTATCAAACAATTCTCCATCGGCATCGGTCACCACCGGGTCACCGCGCGGGCCAAACTGACGGCGGAACTGGTTGAGCAGTTGCAAGGGATGCAAGATTGGATGGACCTCGGCCGGCGCGACACGGTGATCGATCGCGTCGGTCGGCAAAGCGAGGAGGTGGGTCGGCGCGAGACCCAATTGGCCGGTGCGCAGGCGGCACAAGACGGACTCAGCCATCTCTGCGCACATCTGGGCATGTGGGTTGTGCTGGTCGTGGCGATCCCGTTGGTCCATAGTGGAGTCGTGCCCGGCGTCCAGTTGGCGCTGTTGACGCTGGCGGTGTTGACCAGTTTTGAAGCCTTCCAAAATCTGGGCACTGCGCACACATTTCTGGAACAGAGCCGGACCGCACAACACCGGATTGAAGCGATCGAGCAAACCCCGCCGGACGTGGCGCCCGCGCCCGCTGGCGAAAGCGAAACCTGGTCGTTGCAGACCGACTTTCATTTGCGCGTAGAGGGGGTGGACGTCGAGATCGATGACACACCGATCCTGCAACGCATCAATTTTTCATGGCTGGCCGGCCAGCGGGTCGGCGTGATCGGTCCTAGCGGCGCCGGGAAAAGCACCTTAAGCCATCTGCTCCTCCGATTCCGCGATCCCAGCCGGGGCACCATCAAGGTCAATCAGCGGGATTTGTGTGGGATTAATCCCGCCGTTTGGTTGCAACAGATCGCGGTCGTGCCGCAAACCACGCACCTATTCAATCTATCGATCCGGGACAACTTGCGGCTGGCACGGGCAGACGCCGATGATACCGCCTGCTGGACGGCACTGGACCAGGCGCGCCTCGGCGATTTTGTGCGCGGGTTGCCGGCCGGGCTGGACACCTGGGTCGGCGAGCACGGCACGCGCTTGTCCGGCGGCGAACGCCAGCGTTTGGCCATTGCCCGCGCGTGCTTAAAGGCCGCCCCGATCTGGATCCTCGACGAACCAACCAGCCACTTGGACGCGCGGTCCGAACGGGAAATTATCGACCTGCTGCTGATGTTGACCCACAAGAAGAGTACGCTTTGGATCACCCACCGCCTCATCCGCCTCGATGAGCTGGACACCCTGCTCGTCCTACATCGTGGCCGAATCGAGGAACGGGGCACCCACACGCAACTGCTGGACAAGGATGGGTACTACGCGCGGATGTTACGGCAACAAAACCAACTGCTTGCCACCCAGGTCGATTGACCCCGCCACTCGCGCCTTGGCTTGACGACGAAAGAGCCGGGCTGGCGCTCGGGGTGACCGGTTAGGCAAGCCGGATGGCTACAGTTTTATTTACAATGCTCCAGCCCGTCGTTTATATGGTGATTTTCCCGAGAGTCATGTTATGGTGACACGCTCGGTGAATAGCAGAATGTGCAGTAATAGCGATAGACGGTGGAATGAGCGTTGGTCATGATTTCGAAGCAGGACTGGACAGATAAAATCAAAGACTCCTACTTGTTTGCTGGTAACGCGGCGTTTGTAGAGGATCAATACACGCGCTACCTCAAAGATCGCGATGCTGTGGCGCCTGAATGGCGTACGTTTTTCGAGACCCTGCAAGAAAACGGGAATCGTCCGCCGGACATCGACCATGCGGAGATCATTGCAGAGCTGGTGACGCAGCAGTGTCGCCTGCCGGCCGGGCCCGTAGCGACCGGCGATGCGGGGAGCGCCGAGTCACGTGATCGCTGGGCCGCCAAGCAAGCGGCGGTGCTGCGTCTGATCCGCGCTTATCGATTGTTTGGGCATCTGCGTGCTGAACTGGACCCCATCCAATTGCGGCCGCCCCCGCCGGTTCCCGACTTGGACCCCTATTTCCAGGGCTTAAGTGATGCCGACCGGGACACGGTGTTCAACACCGGCACCTTTGTGGCGCCGCCGAATATGACCCTCGCGGAGATCGAGGCGCGCCTGAAAGCCACCTACACCGGCCATATTGGGCTGGAGTATATCCACATCTCGGACGTTGGCCAACGGCGTTGGTTACAGGATCGGTTTGAGCGCACGTTGGGCAAGCCAAGTTATGATGCCGCGTTCAAGCGCCGCCTGCTAAGTCGGCTTACCGCAGCGGAGGGCTTGGAGCAATATTTGCATGTTAAATATGTCGGCCAAAAACGCTTTTCCCTTGAAGGCGGGGAATTGTTGATTCCGATGATGGACGTCTTGATTCAAGAGGCCAATCGCCTGGGCATTCGCGAGTTGGTGATCGGCATGGCGCACCGCGGTCGCCTCAATATGTTGATCAACATCATGGGCAAGATGCCGAACGCCTTGTTTTCCATTTTCGAGGGCAAGGACGAGCACAGCAAGGCAGGCCTGATGCGCGGGGACGTTAAATACCACGAAGGGTTTTCCTCCGACTACGAGCTTAGCAATGGCTCGATCCATTTGGCGCTGGCCTTTAACCCGTCCCATTTGGAAATCATCAACCCGGTTGTCGCCGGCGCGGTACGCGCCCGGGTGGACCGGCGGGAGGGCCGCAGCGATCAAGTGCTCGGCATTCAAATTCATGGGGACGCGGCCTTTTGGGGCCAGGGCGTCGTCTATGAGACCATGAACCTGACGCAGACGCGGGCCTATACCGCCGGCGGCATGATTCATATCGTCGTCAACAACCGCATCGGCTTCACGTTGAGCAATCCCCTGGACTACCAGTCCACGCTCTATTGCACGGATATCGGCAAAGTGGTGCAAGCGCCGATATTCCATGTCAATGGCGATGACCCGGAAGCATGCGCCTACGTCATGCAGCTGGCGATGGATTTCCGGGACACCTTTAAGAAGGATGTGATTATCGATTTGGTCTGTACCCGCCGACACGGACACAACGAAGCCGACGAACCGGCGGCGACGCAGCCCATGATGTATGAGAAGATCCGCCAGCACCCCACCACCCGTGAACGCTATGTGCAGCAACTGGACGAGGCGGGAATCATCAGCAAGGACGAAAGTCGCGCGATGGCGGACGAATATCGTCAAGCCTTGGAAGAAAATAAGTCCGTTGCGCCGTTCCCGCCGGCGAAGCAACCCTATCCCTTCCTGTCCGACTGGGCCCGCTACCTGAGCGCCAAGTGGACCGACCAAGCGGATACGGCGGTGCCGGAGGAGAAACTGAAACAGTTGGGCGTCAAGGTCACCACCATGCCCGAAGGGTTTACCCTGCACCCGCGCGTGCAAAAGATCATTGATGATCGGCGCAAAATGTCCTCCGGCGCCCTGCCCGTCGATTGGGGCTGCGCCGAAACCCTGGCCTACGCCAGCCTGCTTGAGCAAGGGTATCCCATTCGTATCGCCGGTCAGGACAGCGGTCGCGGCACCTTCTTCCATCGTCATGCCGTTTTGCACAATCAAAAGGATGGCTCCGCTTACGTGCCCTTGCACCACATTACGGAGGACCAACCCCGCTTTACGGTGGTGGATACGATCCTGTCCGAGGAAGCGGTCTTGGCATTTGAGTATGGGTACGCCATGACCCTGCCGGAAACCCTGGTAATTTGGGAGGCGCAGTTTGGCGATTTTGTCAACGGGGCTCAAGTCGTGATCGACCAGTTCCTAAGTTCCTCCGAGCAAAAATGGCGGAAACTGTGCGGCCTCGTGCTCATGCTGCCCCATGGCTGGGAAGGCCAGGGACCGGAACATACATCGGCCCGCTTGGAACGATTTCTTCAGTTATGTGCACAGGACAACATGCAGATTTGCGCCCCGACCACGCCGGCCCAAATGTTTCATATGTTGCGACGGGAAATTATTCGTTCCTATCGCAAGCCACTGATCATCATGAGCCCGAAGAGCATGTTGCGACGGAAGATTGCGTTCAGCGACCTGTCCGCGCTGGCCACCGACACCTTCAAAGTGGTCATCGACGAAGTCGACGACATCAAGCCGCTAAAGGTGCGCCGGATCCTGTTATGCAGCGGCAAAGTCTACTACGACTTGCTGGAGGAGCGACGGCAACAGGAGATCGACGACATCGTCATTATCCGCCTGGAACAACTGTATCCGTTCCCCAAAGCTGCGCTGGCCGAACAAATGGCCCAGTACGCCCATGCGGAGGAGGTCGTCTGGACCCAGGAAGAGCCGATGAACCAAGGCGCGTGGTATGCGATTCAACACGATATCCGCGATTGCATGCTGCCGCATCAGTCGCTCAGCTATGCCGGACGCCTGCGCAGTGCCGCCCCCTCGGGCGGCCACCATCATCTGCACGTCGAACGCCAGCGGCGCCTGGTGGCGGCGGCCTTGAATCTGGAATGGACGGCCCCCTGCCCCATTATGGTCTTTCACCCACTTGAATCGAAACTTGAGCTGACAAGGAGATAACCGCACATGGCCACCGAAATCAAAGTTCCCCCGTTCCCCGAATCCGTCGAGGAAGGCACCCTGACCTCGTGGTATAAGCAACCGGGCGACACGGTTGCGCGTGACGAAAAAGTAGCGGATATCGAGACAGACAAGATCGTCCTCGAAGTCAGTGCGCCCGCCGCTGGCACCCTCGGCGACCACCAAGTCGCGGAGGGCGAAAACGTAAAGCCCGGTCGCGTCCTCGCCTCGGTGGAGGCCGGCGGGGGCAAGGAGGAAAAGTCCACGTCAAAAGAAGAGGCGGCCGAGAAAGAAAAGTCCGACGCAACGAAATCAGCGAAGGAGCCCGAACCGGATGAAGCCAAACCAGCGACTCCGGCCCCCCAAAAGGAGGAGGATGATTCTGAGCCAGCAGCCGAAGATGCAAAGGATGGCTCTGACGAGGAGGCGTCTTCCGGTACCCCGAAGAAGACCAGTCCCG
>SKLK01000227.1 GCA_007123265.1 Kiritimatiellia bacterium | reverse complement strand
TCCACACCGTTTTCCCGCAAGGCGTCCGCTTGTTTCACCCCGTCGCGATCGGTCAATGCCAACACCTCTTCGACCTTGAGGCTGCCACCCGCAGCAGACGACCCCAGCAAGCTGCGACCAAAACGCGCTCCCTCCTCATCGGCCCAATCCACCAATTTTAAAGTCACCGGTTTTTCAGGTTGAGCAGCATAGCGACGCAGGGCCTCCAAACTGACCATGGTCCCAAGACAACCATCGAGCCAGCCACCGTTGGGAACTGAATCCAAGTGACCGGCCACCAAAACGGTCTTGTCCGAATCGCCCGGGACCGTCACCCAGTAGTTGCCGGCGGCGTCCGTTTCGACCTCGAGGTCGAGCTCCTTGGCCACTTTTTCGGTAAACCATTTCCGCGCTTTACGCCAAACGGGTCCCCAGGCCACCCGTTGGGCGCCGTGCTCGTCCGCTGTCAACGCAGCCAATTCCTTTAGGTCAGCCACCACGCGGTCGCTGCTGTCCACCAGGTCATCCGGGATAGTCATGTTTTGCTGTGTATTCATAATTCCTCCAACAGATACACTAACAAACCATCGCAGTTCCGTGAACCGGAAAACGCCCCCTTTTTTCTAACGCACAACCATGACGCCCTTCATGCCTGCCCGGGTGTGACGGCGGCATCGTCCAGACAATCCTTGTCAAGATGTCTGTTCACTACACGATAAGGACCGCGTGTGCATTGCGCTTTCAGTGGACAACCCGAACAAACAGCCTTGTTGACCGCATACTCGATTTGCCGATTCCGCTTATGAGTAGTGCGGCGTTTCTAGTTGCGTCATGCCGAACAACGAAGCGGGTCAGGTTCTTCCCGCAGATCCGCGCATCGGGATCTGTGCGGCTCTGATACGTCGTATGATTGAATATGTGGCCTGTATTGGGCAGTGGTTCTTTGTCGTCATTCCGGTTCGTGGTGAAAGTGGATCAGTTCTCGCCTGTTAGCGTTATAGATTCCTTGCAATGTACCAGGTTGTAGTCGTGGTGGATCTGTACTGCACACCCGCCCACAGCCCAATTGCCAGAGTGCCGCGTCCGCGTGGAAGTTGGAAATAATCAGAAACCGAACCGAACAGCGGCACCCAGAGAAATGGTGTCCGCATCAATATCGATCCCCTCCTCCTCGTACCATTCTTTTTCGGAGAAGCGATAGCTCGCGGAGATGTCGAGGAACAGGTTGGGACGGATCTCGAAGTTCCAGCCCGCCCTGAGGGCGATGAATGGAGCATCGGCCCACTTTCCGTCCACGCTCATGATCCCAAGACCGATACCGGCGTAGAGGCCGGAACCCACGAGGAGGTAGGCCTGTGGAGCCCAGGCATCCCCGTCGAGGCGGTAGGGAAATAGTTCCGCCGCCAGCTCCACGCCGAGAAGATCACCGCGCCGCTGATAACTCGCGTAGAAGGAGAGGCCACTCTCATCCCCGTCCTCTCCGGGAGTCGAGACAAATTGCCAATAGTTGAAGCCCGCCCCTACGCGGTTTTCAGCGGCGAACGACGAACCTGCCAACACACATACGATTGCTAACACGAACCACTTTTTACTCATCTGCCTCGTCTCCTATTTCGTTTCATTTTCCTACACGGTAAAGCGCCACCCTTCGAGTAGCCGATTACTTTGCCCATGGTGATATCGGTTAACCGCGCAAGTCCTTTCACATCATTTTACGCCGTGAATAGGGGGCACGCAAATCGTACACCGGGTTCGGACCACAGGTTTCCCTAGAGCATCAACGGGTTACACATGCGAATGGGCCTCTTTGGCATCCTTAGACTTATATTCCGCAACTCACGGTGGGGGCATGGATCATTTTTGGGACACGTTATTCGCCCCAAAACTGCGACCCCATGGTTCCAGCCGGCCCCACCGTGACCAGCTACTGTTGGTGTCTGGGTCTCTGTTCTAGCCGCGCACGCTGGGCGCGGTCGAGCAGGAGTGGACGAGTACGAGTGGGCGAGTAAGAGTAGGTGCCGAGCTGGGGCACGGCGTTCCTGAGGTGGTGGGAGCGAGGAGATTGGGAGTACGCCGGGAAGGCCAGAGCGGCGCACAACGCCGAAGTCCAACGTGACCGGACAGGCTATTCCTGCGGACTACAGTCGGAACTGCATTAGGGAGGGCGAGACTCTGTCGAGCCGTGACACAGGAAATCGGACGGCTCGCGGGGACGCTCGCCCTCCCGAGTTGGGATGCATTGGAACAGAATTAGGGACAGAGAAACTGTGGTGGCAAGTCCTGCGGGCTGAAGCCCGCGCAGAGCTTCCGGCTAAAGCCGGGACTCTGACAATCAAGTTAGCATTCGCCCGAAGGGCTGCTACGCGGCGGGCAAAAGGGTCGAAGCGCAAAGCGCTTCTCGCGTGGGAGCGCGCCTTGCGCTCGGTCCTGACTGGCGCGTGACCCACGCGACCCTTTTGGCCAACGCACGCTCGAAGAACCAACCGCCACTCAAAGGTCAGGCAGGAATGCACCCTCTGGGGTTTGGATATTTGACCAAATCAATCGATTTCGCTAATCTCCCCTCGTCTGTTGCAAAAGGAGAAAACACTCGTGGATTACGTCAAACGCGCCGGCGAAATTATCGATATCGAAATCGAAGAGCTCAAGAATGTGCGCAGCAGCCTCGGCCCATCCTTCAGCCGGGCAGTCAACCTGTTGCTGGACGCTGTGCATGGCGGACACAAGATCGTGGTCACGGGCCTAGGCAAAAACCACCATATCGGCCAGAAAATCGCCGCCACCTTGACCAGCACCGGCAGCCCCGCTGTGGTACTGCACCCGGCCGAGGCCATGCACGGCGATCTCGGCATTCTCAGCCCCGGCGATGTGGCGCTCTGCCTCAGCTATACCGGCGCATCCGACGAATTAATCACGCTCTTGCCGCTGATCAAACAAAACGACGTACGTATCATTGCCGTCACTGGCGATCCAGACAGCCCGCTGGCCGCCAATAGCGAGGAGGTCATCCTGGTCCGCGTGGAGCGCGAGGCGTGTCCGCTGAACATCTCGCCGACCAGCAGCAGCACCGCCACGCTCGCCGTCGGCGATGCCTTGGCCATGGTCCTGCTGGAGGCCCGCGGATTCACCCGCGACGACTACGCGAAACTACATCCCGGCGGCGCCATCGGCCGGGCGCTCCTGCTCAAGATCAAGGACATCATGCGCACCGGTCGGCGTGTGGCCTATGTGAAGAGCGGGGCCTTGGTGCACGACGCCTTGTTCGCCATGACCGAGGCCCGGTCGGGTTCGGTGGTCGTGGTCGATGAAAGCCATCGGGTAACCGGTATCTTCACCGACGGCGATTTGCGCCGTCATTTGCGCACGGAGGAAAAGGTCACCCTGAACCGGATTGAAGCGGTGATGACCCCTAACCCGTTAACCTTGAATCAAGACCGGCTGGCAGTTGACGCCCTCGCCTTTTTCAGGGAACATCAAATCGATGACCTGATCATCGTCGATGATAACGGCACACTCGTGGGTATGGTCGACATTCAAGACCTGCCCAAATTTAAATTGCTGTAAGCTGTCGCCGACGGCTTTTGGAAAGGATTTCACCCATGCCATTTCGATGCCTGCTTTTTCTGTTGCCCATCGTCGCACTCGCGACCGTACTGACGACGGCCCCGGCGCAAGCCGAGTACCCAGCCACGGACATGACGGAGCAGGAAGACGACACCGTGGGCATGACGACCTGGAACGCCTTCGTCCTCGGCGCGGTTGAGGGATTCACCGAGTACCTCCCGGTCAGTTCCACGGGGCACTTAATTCTCGCCCAACGGGCCATGGGCATCGGCCAAACCGAGCGCGAAAAGGTCGCCGCCGACGCCTATGCCATTGCCATCCAAGCCGGCGCCATCCTCGCCGTGCTGACCCTTTATTTCCCGTACATGCGCCGCATGATTCGCGGCGTATTCGGCCGGGATCCCGGCGGCTTAAAACTGGCCATCAACATCGGTATCGCCTTTCTCCCCGCCGCCGTGATTGGCCTGTTGTTCCACGAGTTGATCAAGGCCTACCTATTCAATTTATGGGCCATCGTCTTCTCCTGGTTCGTAGGCGGACTCGTGATCCTCTTGATCACCCGCCT
>SKLK01000079.1 GCA_007123265.1 Kiritimatiellia bacterium | reverse complement strand
GAAGTGATCGCGCGGTTGAAAGCGGTGATCGTCGGCGGCAGTGCGGTGTCGGCACGCTTGGTGGACGAGGCGCTGGCGCAGGGCTGGCCGGTGTTGCGGTCTTATGGCTTAACCGAAATGAATGCGCAGGTCACCGCCGTTTCGCCACATGACCCGGCCCCGTACCGGCAAACCTCCGGGCGCGTGTTGCCGCACCGGGAGCTGCAGATTCTGGCCGATGACGAGATCGCTGTGCGCGGACAAACGCTCTTTCAAGGGTACATGGACGGCGATCAATTGCGTCGGCCGCTGACCGCCGATGGCTGGTTTGCCACAGGTGATCTCGGCGAGTTAAGCGAGAATGGCTATTTGGTTGTAACCGGACGCAAAGACCGGTTGTTCATATCCGGAGGGGAGAATATTCAGCCGGAGGAGGTGGAACAGGCCCTTTTAACCGTCGCCGGCGTCAGCCGCGCCTGGGTACGTCCGCAGGCCGATGCCGAGTACGGTCAACGCCCGATTGCGTTTGTTGATCGCTCGCCGGAATTGGATGATGCGACTCTTCGTGATCGGCTGCGGCAGATGCTGCCCGCGTTCAAGGTTCCGGTTGCCTTCCAACCGTGGCCGGACCATGAACCGGATAGTGACCTGGGCAAATGGCGTCCGGACGATTTTCGCGCCTGAGCGATGTGGTTGGGTCAGCCCCCTTTGTTTCGGTCGTGATGGGCTTGCAGGGTGGCGGGGAAGGTACAGGTCGCGCAGCGGGACCGGTCGTTTAGGCAAAAGTCGTGAAAGATTTGTATCAATCCCTGCCGGGCCAATGCGGATGCGTATAGCGACGGGGAATGGTCGCGCCCAAACAGGTAGTGGGCTGTTTGTTTAATGACGCTGTTGATGGGTTCTTGGGGAAGGTGATCCAGCGCCCGCGCCACCACCGCAGGCGCGCAACCGGTAGCGGCCAAGTAGGGGATCAGAATGTTGGCAAGCATCGCCGCCGCGCGTTCCGGGCCCAGCAGCGCGGTCGCCCGGGTGCGCGCTTGGCCGGCCAGCGCCAGGCGGTGTGACCAGTACGGGTCGGTGATTCGGGCGGCACGTTCGATCCAGCGCGACATCCATTGATCGGGGTGCGAAAGGGCCGTGCGTTTCAGCCACTGCGGAAGGGAAGGTTCCTCTAAGGCCAGATATGCGGCCGCCATCAAGCGGCGATGCGGGTGATTGGTTGGGCGCACCCCGTCGAGGCGCCATGCGGCAGGGGGCATGGCCGGACCAAATCGATCGCGAAAGCGCCACCACTCGTCCCAGAGCGAACGGACGTATTGTTTACTTTCCTCGCTCCAGCGCGCTGCGGGTTGTTTCGGCAGCAGTCCCGCCACTCCCATCAGCAGCGCATACGCGATTCGAGGGTGTCCTTTGCTCGTGCGGCGTAGTTCCGCGATCGGGACGCGCTGGGCCAAATCGCGGCAGGCGCGTTTGTTGTGTTTGTAGCCCAATGCGGTCATGATTTCCTCGTATAGCGTTTGCTCTTCCCCGCGTTCCACGATCAAACCGTGCAGGCGTTCCGCCTTGCGACGCAGCCGTTCTTCGCCCGCAGCACGCAGAACCGCACGCCGTTCGTCTACAGTGAATCGTCTCAGCACCAGCGAGCAGGGCGGCCTGTCGGCCCGTGCCCCGTAGGGATAAGCGGCGGGATCAATCTGATCAAAGGCAAAAGCCGGGTTGGCTTGCAAAGCCGGTTTCAAGACAATGTGAATGGCCCCCGGCACCGTTGGCCAATCCGTATCCGCACCGGGAAAATAGGTGACATGGAACCGCACATTGCGATACCGCCGATCCGTCGCATGGCCATGGGCCCGCCAGTCGGCTGGGTGGATATGCATTTCCACATCGCCTTCCACCCGCCGTTCACCCGGCCCAATTTTCAGCACTGCACCGAGGAAATCCGGCCCGGCCTCTTGGTTCCACAACCCGGGATGCTCGACGATGACCGGTTCGCCGGCCCGCGTGGTCAAGGACGCAGGGCGGAGATGGGGATCATGCCAGACGCAGTGCAAATGCCGTTCCGTATAGGCAAATGCTTTCCGGCGCACAGCCGCTTCCTGTAAATGGTCGGGGTCCTTGTGCAGCCAGTCGCGATAGTTTTTCGCAGCCGGGAAATAGACCGTGGGCAACGGGCTGATGTAGTCACCGGCACCGTCGGCGCCGGTCCCGAACGGATTTGCGGCCATGGCTTGACTCATAGGGGTTCCCTTCGTCATATTGAGACCTTCGGGGGAGGCCTTCTTGCTGAAAGACTAGCCTGCAACGGTTTCCCAAAACAAGTGATTTTGACTGGGCCATTGGCGAATCGTAAAGATCAACGCGCAACGCATGATTTCAGTTTCTCATTTAACCAAGCGGTACCGTGATTTTGTCGCGGTCGATGATGTCTCCTTCGAGGTGCGGAAAGGGGAAATCGTCGGCTTTTTGGGTCCGAACGGGGCGGGCAAAACGACCACCATGCGGATTTTGGCCGGCTACTTGTCGGCCACCGCCGGGGATGTGCGGGTGGCCGGCTTCGATGTCCGGACCGACTCGTTGCAAGTGCGTCGCCGGATTGGTTATTTGCCGGAATCGGTGCCGTTATATCCGGAAATGCGTGTCGATGAATACCTGCGCTATCGCGCCAAAATAAAGCGACTGCCCGCCCGCCGAATTCGGCCGATGATCTCCGAGGTAAAAGAGCGATGCGGATTGCTCGCCATGGGGCGCCACGTGATTGGCCGCTTGTCGCGCGGCTACCGCCAGCGCGTGGGCTTGGCCGACGCCTTGATTCATGATCCTGAGCTGCTGATTCTCGACGAGCCCACACTGGGGCTGGACCCCAACCAAAATCGGCATGTCCGCGAATTGATCCGGTCCTTGGCGCCCCGTCATACGGTCTTGTTGTGTACACATATTCTACCGGAGGTAGAGCGCACCTGCAAGCGGCTGCTGATCATCAAGGAAGGCCGCATCGTGGCTGCGGATACGCCGGAAAACCTGAAGAATCAACTCGGCGGTGGCAATCGCATACGTGCGCAGATTAAGGGACCGGCAAAGGACGTGGAACGGGAATTGTCCGCGCTCCCCCACGTGCAACGGTTCCATTTGCAGCCGGGCACGGTATGGACCGATTGCCTGGTTGAGACGGTGCGGGAGGTCGATCTGCGGCCGAATATCTTTGCCCTGACCGTGCGGAACGGTTGGGAATTGAGGGAATTGCGATTGGACAATCGCAGTTTAGAGGATGTCTACATCGGATTGACGCGCAATGGCGCGGCCGCAACGGAGATTCAGCCGTGAAGGTGTTCTGGGCTCTATTGCGTCGTGAGTGGGCGTCTTTTTTCTATTCGCCCATTGCCTATGTGGTGATGTTCTTTTTTCTCGTCCTGATGGGGCTGAGTTTTAGCTTGCTCTTGCATGTGCTCAGTCAGGGACCCGCCACGGGCGGCGTGATGCGGCTGTTGCTGGGGGAAAGCCTGTTCTTCTGGTTGGCGATGATCATGGTCGTGCCGATCATGACCATGCGCCTGTTTGCAGAAGAAAAGAAGATCGGCACGATCGAAACCTTGATGACCGCGCCGGTAAGCGATGTAATGGTCGTACTGGCCAAGTATGCCGCAGCCCTCAGCGTGTTCGCCATCCTATGGGCACCGACCAGTCTATACGCCATCTTTTTGGCGCAGGTCAGTCCGGCCAGTGCGCCGATTGATGCCGCCGCCATGGTCACCTCGTATGTCGGGATTGCGATCGTGGGGGCCTTCTACCTGTCGCTGGGCTTGTTGGCCAGCGCTATGACCCGGAACCAGGCCGTGGCGGCGGTGGTAACGTTCGTCACGTTGTGCATCTTGTTCTTTTGGGGGTTCATGCCCTACTACACGCGCTCAGTCCCGATTCAGGAGTTTGGGCGCTATACCTCGTCCTTGCTGCACATGATGGAATTTTCGCGTGGCGTGTTGGACACGCGACCAATCGTTTTGTACGTATCCAGCACCGCGTTCATCCTGTTTGTGACGGTGAAAATGGTCGAATCCCGGAAATGGAGACGGTAACGCGAGCGTGACATGGATACGCGACACATAGCCCAGCAGAAAATTCGCCAGCGCCGCCAGTGGCGCTGGGCCGTCCGCGTGAATGTGACCTTGGCAGTGCTCCTCGCGGCCGCGCTGGTGGTATTGATTAACGGATTGTCCGCGCGCTTTCACTGGCGGATGGATATCAGCGCCTTGCGCCTGTACGAGTTGTCGGACCAAACCTTGCAGTTGCTGCAGAACATCGAAACGCCGGTAGGCGTCATCGTCTTCTTTGAGCGGGGCGATGAACTGTTTCATGACGTCGAAAATCTGCTACGGGAATACCGCTATCACCTGCCCGGTCTTCGGGTGGAGTATGTCGATCCGGACCGGAATTTGGCCCGTGCCGAGGAGTTGAGACAGCAGTATGATGCCGACCGGCCCAATGTCGTTATCTTCCACGCCGGCACCCGCCACACCGTGGTGTCGGCCGGCGATATCCTGGAGTTCGATTTTTCCGGTGTCCGCCATGGACTCGGCCCGGCCCGGGCGCGGTTTCGCGGCGAACAAGCGTTTTCCTCGGCGATCCACCGGATCACCCAGGCGTCGTTACCGACGGTCTACTTCCTCGCCGGCCATGGCGAACGGCGGATCGACAACTTCGATCCCTACGTCGGCTATTCCAGCCTGGCCCAGCGCATTCGGGCCACGAACGTGCAGGTCGATACGCTGATCTTTGGCGAATCACCCGGCATCCCCGAGGACGCCGACGCCCTGATCATCGCCGGCCCGTCGCGGCGGCTGTCACAGCCGGAACAGGATCTGATCGATAACTATCTCGAACGCAGCGGGCGCGTGATGGTCATGATCGATTCCTTGGCCGTGACGGGGCTGGAATCGGTTTTGCGGCGGTGGGACATCCAACTGGGTGATGATATCGTGGTCGATGCCACGCGCACATTAACCGGACGCGAGCTGTTCGTGACGGAATACGGGATGCACCCGATTACCGAGGGCCTGCGAGGCGTGACCACGGTCTTTTATCGGCCGCGATCGGTCGACGCCTTACCGCGTGAGGCCATCCCGTCAGCGGATCAAGCCGACAAGCCGCATGTGACCCGGCTGGCCAGTAGCTCTGCTTCCGGTTGGGCGGAGCGGGATCCGGACCAAGTGCCCATGCGCTTTGATCCGGGCATTGACCGGCCGGGGCCCGTACCGGTGGCTGTGGCAATGGAGCGGGGGCCCGTACCGGGAATCGATGTGCAAATCCAGTCCACGCGTATGGTGGTCATCGGCGATTCCGGGTTTGTGTCGAATGGCGCCTTGGCCAATAGCGGCGAGGACTTTTTTATGCATGCCTTGAATTGGTTGCTGGACCGCGATCAGCAAATGGCGATTGCGCCCCGTCACCTGGACGAAGTGCGCCTCGTCCTCAGCCGCCAGCAAATTCGCAAACTGTTGTGGTGGACATTGGCCGGCTTGCCCGGGGGCGCCTTGGGTATTGGGGTGTTGGTCTGGTGGCGGCGGAGGAAATAGTCGATGTATTTTCGCACCACATTCTTCCTATTGATTGCTGTTTTGATTGTCGGCAGCGCTTTCTGGTTCGTGTCGGTACAGGACAGGTGGGATATCCAGAGGGACGGCATCGACCGGCCACTCTGGACGATTTATCCGGATCGCGTCCGTGAATTGGCCTTTGAACGGGACACCTTGCGCATCGAAACGCGTCGTATTGATGGCGCGTGGCGTATGATCGCGCCAGTGAACACACGAGCAGACGCAGGCGAAATCGATCGCCTATTGCATATGCTGCATGAGTTGAGGCATGGCCCCGTGATCACGATGCGGGACCGCCAGGAATTGGGGCTCAGCCTGGGCGACTTTGGGTTGGACCGGCCGTGGGGCCGAATTGAATGGGGCGACGAAGCGGTGCGGCGCACCCTACTCATCGGTGACCGGACGGGGGCGGGCGACCAGGTCTACGTAAAGTTGGAAGGAAGCCATGCCGTTGCGCCCGTCGCCAGCGATTTGCTTGAGTATTGGCCCGCATCCGCGATTCAGTTGCGGGATCGCGTCGTCTTTCACGGCGAGCCGCGTCGCGTGTTTCGCATCGAAATACGGCGTCCGGACGGATTTGTCCAAGTCCAGCGCATGGATGAAGGGGGGTGGCGAATTCAACAGCCCGTGCAGGCCAACGCCGATGCCGCTGCGATTCGCCAGTGGCTGGATGGACTCTTCGACTGGCGCATTCAGGAGTTCATGGCGGATGCGGTAGCGGATGTGACCGTATACGGGTTGGACGCCACGGCGGTGCAGATCACGGTCTGGAACGAAGAAAAGCCTGACGGCCAGACCGTCCGGTTGGGCGTGCCGGTTGATGCGTTCGGAGGGGCGGTCTACGCCCGCCGTAGCGGCGATGAATCGGTATTTTCCTTGCCCGAAGACGTGTTGGTCAAGGCTCGGACACGGATCGACGAGTTGCGGGACCGCATGCTGGTCCCGCTCAAACGCGACGCGATCCGCCAGGTCCGGATCTCCGATCAGGACGAGCAGTACGTGGAATTGCGTAAAGCAGCGGATCGCTGGATGATCCATGCGCCCGTGGAATGGCCCGCGGATCAGCAGCGGGTGGCGGACTTGCTGGATACCTGGACGGATCAACGAATCGAACGCTTTTATGACAATAGCGAGCCAGCGGAACCGCCGTCGGCGCTGGTGGAAGTGACCTTGAGCGGAATGGAACCCTTGCCCGGTTATACCTACCAGTTGCGACCCGATACCGACGATGGCCAAACCGTGCGGGTGAAGCGGAAGGGCGAAACCACAAGCTTCACCGTCGATCGGTCGATTCTGCCCGTAACCGTCACTGATCCCTTGCATTTCCGGCATCGACGCCTTTTCGATTTTCACGAGTCCGATGTCGTCGCCTTGCGCCAATCCGATGGCGACCGATTCATCCATTTAAAACGGCAAACGGACGGATCCTGGGCCCCGATGGAGGGCTCGGCAACATCATGGTCCCGCACCCAATTAGCCGAGGCGCTTACCGCTCTAGCGCGCTTGCAGGCGGATGAATTTGTCGCCTACCGACCAACCGATTGGGCCGCCTACGGCTTGGACGAGCCCCGCATGCGCTGGACGCTCACCCTGTCGGCCGAGGCTGGTTTGGGCCGGGCACTTTTGTTGGGTGACGTGCGCCCGGATGGCCGAGCCTATGCACGGACACTGGGACAAGGGGTGGTCTTCTTGATCAATCAAGCGCAGGTTGAAGTTCTGCTGCCGTCATTGGAACAGCCCGCACAGAAGCCCCCGGCATCGGTCGAACCCAGGGAGGATACGACTCGTGACCTCGCGCCCGGCCGCTGAACCTGCTCCGCGTCGTCGCTCCTGGTGCGCCTGCATGTGGAGCGGAGCGTGGCGCCTCGTGCAGGTCGCTTTGCTGCTCGTCGTCGCCGGTCTTCTCTATCTGATCGGCATTGGATTTCCCGATCGCGCGGTTCGTTGGTTGGAACAACATATGCCAATGGATGCCGGCTCGCTGCACATCCATCAGGTCCGCCTGCATCCTCTCCACGGGGTCGTGGCGTCGCATGTCCAATGGTACGCCGATGCCGACGATCGCATCCCGTTGCTGCATGCTGGAACCGTGCAGGTTGGTTTTCAGCCGCGGCAATGGCTGCACCGCGTGCCCGGCCCCCATCAGGTCCAAGTCCGCGATTTAATGGTCCGGCTGGATCCCGATCGTCATTCCGTGGGGATCGCCCAAGCGTTACCGCAGACGTGGCTCGTGGCGGGGCTGGACATCGACCTGCAGTGGAAATCACCCGTCATGCATATCCAGATCGCCTCCGGCAAGTGGGCTGGGCTCAAGGTGCAGGCCCAGGGTGATTGGATATGGACCGGTGAAGCGCCGCCGTTGGAGGAGCCGACGGTGGATCCGGCCGACTTTTGGGCCGATCCGCCGGCATGGCTGGCGCGGATCTTTCATGACCTGCAAACCCTGCGATTTGATGGACCCGCGCTCTTGGACATCGATTTTTCCGGCCAGGACCGCGATTGGCGCGCAGCGGATGTGGAGCTGCGTTTGCAAACGGAGGCGCTGGGCTATCGCGGACTCGAATTCGATGCGCTGGACATTCATATTCAATTACACGACCACATTGTTCAATGGCCGTTGGCCGCTCTTCGGATTGGGGACATGGAACTAAATGCCCGCGGCGTCATTATGCTGGATACCGAACAGGCCGAATTCTTTGTCGCCAGCGACCTCCACCCAGTCTATTGGCGCAATCTCGTCCCCGACATGATCCGTCAGCCGATGGACTTTTTCCGCATTCATTGCCTCGGCCCCACCTACATCGAATTCTTGTTGGGGCCCGCCGACTGGTCCGAGTTGGGGAAACAAGTGCGGGGCTATGTACAAGCCGAGGAAGTCGAGGCCCATGGACTTTGGATCGATAAAATTACCGCCAACATCGTGCGCATGAATGATCATGTCGAAGTCTTTAATATCGACAGCGTATTGGGGCGGAACGAGGGGCAGGGACCAGCCACCGGCTATGCCGTATACGATTTGGACCAGCACATCTATCACGGGAAAGTGGACGCCGCGCTCGATCCCCACATTGTGCTGCCCGTGGCCGGCTACTCACAGATCGCCGGCCAGATTATCCAGAGCATCCAGGTGGATCGTGAGAACCCGGAACTGAATGTGGCCTTTTCCGGTGGCCTCTTCCCCGAACCGCTATTCAATTTCACCGGACGAATTGCCGGCAAGGATTTCATCTACGCCGGCTCAAGGATCCAATCCTTCGAGGGCGACTTCGTAGTCACCAATCGTGTCATGCGCATCGACCCGATGGAAGTGGTCCGCCGCGAGGGCCGCGTTACCGGCTGGTACGAACAGGACTTCGATCAAAGCCATGTACGGCTCGATGTTCGCAGCGGCATTGATCCCCGCGCGTTGGGGCGCCTGGCCGGTGGCACCGTGGATTATGTCTTGCGGCAATTCCGGTTTGACGGCCCCGTCGACGTCTCCGTTAGGGGCGTGGTCGATTATGGCGATGGCGATGCTTCCGACTATGTCGCCCGAGGCCGTGGCGAATCGATCGGCTGGCGCTGGTTGGAGGCGGAGGCCTGCGTGATGGATTGGATCGCCCAAGGCCATACCATCGTCATGACCAATCTGACCATGGACATGTATGGGGGCACGATCAATGCCACCGTTGAGTTGGACCAGGTCGGGCTCGAGGAGGAACCCGTTCGCTACGTCGCGGACGGCATCGTTGAAGAAGTCGCCTTCGCGCGCCTGCTGCGGGATTTGCGGCAGACCGAGGAGGATTTGCAGGAAGGTGTTTTGTCCGGCCATTTCGAGGTGCAGGGCCTGGCCGAAGCCGATTGGCGCGCCAGTTTGACCGGATCCGGGCGGGTCCGCATCGCCGATGGCGAAATCTTTCAAATCAGGCTCTTCGGTGGGTTGTCCGATTTGCTACGCCGCATCTATCCGCGTCTGGGCTTGGCCGTCCAAACCGATGTCCGCGCCAACTTTACCATCGCGGACCGCGCCGTAAGATCGGACGATATCCGTATCGAAGGCCACATTCTCAGCTTACGGGGTAGGGGATATTATTACCTCGATGATGCGCTGGATTTCCGGGTGCAGGTGCTTCCTCTGAAGCGGGGGTTGCTGGTGGATCTCGTCCGCGTGTTTACCTATCCCGTGTCCCGCTTGCTCCAATTCAGGTTGGAAGGGTCCTTGGCGGAGCCGGAATGGAAAATGGATGCCATTCCCAGTCCAATCCGCGATTTCAATGCGGGCTCGGGCGATTGAGCAGGGATGAGCACGACCCACACCAGATGGCATGTGCTGACGCTGGTCGTGCCGGCCGAACAAGCGGAGGCCGTCGCGGACGACCTTCGTCTCACGCACGACTGGAATCCAGTCCAACTCGATCGGCCCGGTTCACCCCACGCGTGGCTGGAGATCTATTTCGATCACGAAGCGGAAGCTCGGGCCAGCGAGCAATCCGTTTGCGAGACATGTCCCTGTCTGCTGAAAACGGCTATTCGCCAATGCGACAGCCGCGATTGGCACACTTTCTGGCAATTGCATTTCCAGCCTCGCGCGGTCGGGGAACGGCTATTTCTTCAACCCGCGTGGGATGAAGCGACCAAGGCGCCGGTATCGCGACAGGTCATTCGCATCGTGCCGGGCCTGAGTTTTGGTACCGGCGAACATTTTACCACCCGGTTTTGCCTCGAAACGATAGACCGCTTGGCCCCACCGCACACCGCCTGTCGCAGCTTGTGGGATGTCGGCTGTGGCAGTGGCGTATTGGGGGTGGCAGCGGCCCGGCTCGGATTTGATCACGTATTGGGCACCGATAATGATCCCATTTGCCTGATCCAAGCAGCGGATAACGCCGCCTTGAATGGCGTCACCCGGCAGACCGAATGGGCCGAAGCGGATATCTTGAACACCCCATTGCCCAATCGCATGTATGACGTCGTGTGCGCCAATCTGTTTGCCGGTCTGCTGTGCCAAGCGGCTCCGGTGTTGTGGCAGCAATCACGTCATTTTCTTGTCCTTAGCGGTATTCGCGAAAGTGAAATTGATGCCGTGGCCGATACCTTTTCGGCCTTGAACGCCCGCGAAATCGTGCGGGACGGCGACGGTGACTGGGTCGGCGTCTGCTTTGCCCGATGAATTCCGCGCCGACCCTGTTTTCCAACGATTGGAAAATCGCTCAAAAAGTTTTCCAACGATTGGAAAATCGCTCTCTTTTTTTTCCAACGATTGGAAAACGGGGCGGGGGCGACGGGGGGATCGCTTCGCTAAAAGTCCACGCCCAGAATCTCCCCGCACACGCATGCTTCAGGGCCTTCGCTCATGTCACGCCGCAGGTCCTGCGAAGACGGATGTAACGTGACGTCCCAACAATCGTAAGATCCCGCGAATCGGCGAAAATTAGACCGACTTCATCACATCCCGAAGCACGTATTGCAGGATGCCACCGTGCCGGTAATAGTCGATTTCTATCGGCGAATCGATGCGGCATTTGACCGCAAAGGTCTTTTCGCTGCCATCCTGTGCCCGCGCAGTGACGTGCAACCGTTTCGCTGGTACGAGGTCCTCGGCGATTCCAGTGATGCGATAGGTTTCCAAGCCGGTCAATCCGAGACTGGCTGCATTCTGGCCGTCGACGAATTCCAGAGGCAGCACACCCATTTCAACCAGGTTGCTCCGATGAATCCGCTCAAAACTCTCGGCAATGACGGCTTTGACGCCCAGCAAATAGGTGCCCTTCGCGGCCCAGTCGCGGGAGGAACCGGCGCCATACATCTTGCCGCTAATGACAATACTGGGGACATGGGCGTCCATATACCGCATCGCCGCGTCGTAAACCGATGTCTCTTCGCCGGTGGGATGATAGAGCGTCCATCCACCGGTTCGCTGTGCCAGTTGATTGCGGATGCGGATGTTCGCAAACGTGCCGCGGATCATCACTTCATGATTTCCACGTCGTGATCCGTAGGAATTGAAATCGTCAGGAGCGACCCCGTTGTCGATGAGGTACTGTCCTGCGGGCGAATCTTTGGGGATCGCGCCGGCTGGCGAGATGTGGTCGGTGGTGATAAAGTCGCCATAGAACCCAAGAACGACGGCTTGTTCGATATCGGTAAGCGGCGATGGTTCCGTGGCAAAATTCTGGAAGAAGGAGGGCTCCTGAATGTAGGTGGACGACGTGTCCCACGCGTAGACGGCCTTATCCGATCCGGTCAATTGATTCCATTCCTGACTGCTGTTTCCAACGTCATTGTAGAGGCGCCGATACAATTCGGGATTCGCGGCCTGATTCAGTAGGGCCTCGATTTCCGCGCGTGTCGGCCAGATATCCTTCAAATAAACCGGTTGGCCTTCGGCATCGGTGCCAATGGGGTCATTGTTCAGGTCGATGTTGACGGTGCCGGCCAATGCGTACGCGACCACGAGGGGCGGGGAGCAAAGGTAATTGGCCTGGGTCAAGGGATGGATGCGACCCTCGAAATTGCGGTTTCCGCTGAGCACCGCCGCGGCGACCAGATTCTCCGCCTTGATGGCGGACTCAATCTCGTCCGGTAAAGGTCCACTATTGCCGATACACGTGGTACAGCCATAGGCGATCACGCTAAATCCAAGTTTTTGCAGGTGAGGAAGTACGCCGGTATCCTTCAAGTACTCCGTCACCACTCGGGAGCCGGGCGCCATACTGGTCTTCACATAGTTCGGGACTTTCAGTCCTTTTGCCACTGCTTTCTGCGCCAGCAGTCCAGCGCCGATCAGTAAACTGGGATTAGAGGTGTTTGTGCAACTGGTGATCGCGGCAATCACGACCGATCCATGCCGCAATGTACCGCGGTCGGGGACCTCGGCGGTGGCTGCGAGGGTTTCCTGAGCCAAGCCGAAGCCGCGCTTGTCCACCGGCGCGGTCAGCGCTTCTTCGAAGGCGGGCTTCAGCTGACTGACCAGCACGCGATCTTGGGGGCGCTTGGGACCGGCCAGGCTCGGTTCGATCGTGGCCAGGTCCAACTCCACGACGTCGTCGAACTGGGGATCGACTTCGGCTTGGCGGAACAAGCCCTGTTCCTTGCAGTACCGCTCCACCAAATCGACTTGTTCGTCGCTGCGGCCGGTGATGCGGAGATAATTCAAGGTCGCATCGTCAATCGGGAAAAAGCCCATCGTGGCCCCGTACTCCGGCGACATATTTGCAATCGGCGCGCGATCGGCAAGGGTCATGTGGTCCAGTCCCGGGCCAAAGAACTCAACAAAGCGTCCGACCACCCCTTTCTCGCGCAGTATCTGGGTGATCGCCAAGGCCAGATCCGTTGGGGTAACCCCATCGGCCAATTCGCCGAGCAAGCGAAAGCCGGTAACTTGCGGCATCAGCAACGGGATCGGCTGGCCGAGCATCGCCGCCTCGGCCTCAATACCGCCCACGCCCCAACCGAGTACGCCCATACTGTTGATCATGGTGGTGTGGGAATCCGTGCCGACGAGCGTGTCCGGATAGGCCATGCGCCGTCCTGCCGCATCCACCGCAGCCGTCACGCAGGTGGCCAAATATTCCATGTTCACTTGATGGCAGATGCCCAACCCCGGTGGCAGCACGCTGAGCTTGGTGAACGCGCCTTGGCCCCAGCGCAGAAAGCGATACCGCTCCTGATTCCGCTCAAATTCCTTGGCCAAGTTGTAGTCGTACGCCGGTTGATCGCCGTATTGGTCGACTTGGACCGAGTGGTCAATGACCAGGTCCACGGGGATTTGAGGTTCAATTTTGGCCGGATCATGGCCCGCCCGTTGCAGTGCGGAGCGGAGGGCGCCCAAATCGACGACGCAGGGCACGCCGGTAAAGTCTTGCAGCAGCACCCGGGTCGGCATGTAGGGGTACTCGGTATCGGACGATTGGCCCGGTTGCCATTTCGCGAATGAACGCACATGCTCCTCCGAGTAGGCCGGGTGGGACTGCATGCGCATCAGCGATTCCAGCAAAATCTTCAGCGAGAGGGGGTATCGGGAGACATCGCCCAACCCGGCGTCCGCCAAGGCCGACAGGCTGTAATAGTGAATCGTATCTCCCGCTTGCAGGGAAAGGGAACGAATTGTCTGATCAAACTGACTCATAAAACCTCCGAACTGATGAAATGAACCGCGCAACGATAGATTTTGGCCGTCGCAAAGTCAACGTTGTGATCAGCGCGCGTTGCGTCATAAAAGATGACACCGAAACGGTTGAGGTAGTTTAGCTGGAAAGGGGTCAGTCCGCACATATTAACAGAGAAAGGGGTCAGTCCGCACATATTAACAGAAATGATTTGATGTGAGCGGGATTGTTTGCGATGGTGGTGGCCTGCCAAGAAGTCCTCGAATTGAATATCCTGGGGCGGTTTATCATGTGATGTGCCGGGGCGACCGCAAAGAGCCGATCTTCGAGACGGATCGAGACCGGAAGTGTTTTGGGGGTACGCTTCCTGTCGATAATGAGGATCCTGAGTACTTTCGGGTTGTGAGCGACTATATCCACCTAAACCCGGTTCGGGCTGGCTTGCTGCACAAGGACGAAGGACTGGAATCGTTATTCGTGGAGCAGTTTTCCGGCGTTTATATCATCGGGCAAGTGGTCCTGCGGCTGGCTGATGCGGGAGCGGGTATTTGGCAGCCATGATTTGCCGGATACGGGGCGCCGGAGCTGTAGATTGTACGCGCAGTTGACGGCCTTGAAAGTGAAGGCTCTGCGCGACAAACAGAGT
>SKLK01000259.1 GCA_007123265.1 Kiritimatiellia bacterium | reverse complement strand
GATCCCGCCGTGTTCCGCGAAAACTGGCCCGCCGACTATGGTCCGGGCCGCGATTTCTGGATCATCTTTGCCATCTACTTTCCCGCCGTGACCGGTATCATGGCCGGGATCAATATGTCCGGTGACCTCAAGGATCCGAGCCGGTCCTTGGTGCGTGGCACCTTTTGGGCCATCGGCGTTGGATTTGCCATCTACGCCGCCCAAATCATCCTCATGGGCGGTGCGGTCGCCCGATCCGACCTGCGCGATTCGCCCTATACCATGCTGATTCTGAACGCGCTGTTCGGCGCTGGGTTTCTCGTTGTCGCCGGTATGTTTGCCGCCACCTTATCCAGCGCCCTCAGCTCATTTCTGGCGGCGCCCCGCGTGATGCAGGCGATTGCGCGGGATCGGTTGCTGCGCCCGCTCAACCGCTTGGGCAAGGGCACCCGCAAAGGCGACGAACCCCGGCGTGCATTGATCGTCACCTACGCCATCACGCTGGCGATCCTCTGGCTGGCCACGGCCGAAGATGCGGGGGCAGCCTTTAACCAGGTCGCGTCGGTGGTGACCATGCTATTCCTGTGCACCTACCTAATCATCAACGTCGCCGCCTTTGTCGAGGCCTTCGGCTCCAATCCATCGTTCCGGCCCCGGTTCACCTGGTTCCATTGGACCACCGCCTTGGCTGGCGCAATCGGCTGTATCCTGGCGATGGGGTTGATTCATCTGGGCCACGCTGCGCTGGCGGTGCTGGCGATCGCCGGTTTGTATGCGTACATGAGCCGCAAATCCTATGCGACCACCTTCGGCGATGCGCGCCGCGGCTTTGTCTACACCAACATCAGTAAGAATCTCTTGCGATTACGGGATATCGATCCCCACGCGAAGAATTGGCGTCCGACCATCCTCGTCCTATCCGGAAACCCGAATACCCGCTTAAATCTCATCTTGTTCGGCGTCTGGTTGGAAGCGGGGCGAGGGATTGTGACCGTGGCGCATTTGATTGTCGGCAACTTATCGGCGCTTGCCGGGGAGCGACAATCCGCCATACGCCAACTTGAGCAGCTGCTCCGTGATAACGATATTCAGGCCTTCGGCGAGGTCTTGGTCACCGAGGATTTTGATCAAGGCGTTTCCTGCCTGTTGCAGAGCCATTCCATCGGCCCGATCAAGCCGAATATCGTACTTATGGGTTGGCCGGCAGATACCGGGCGTATTCGTCCCTTTGTGCGGCACTTAGGTCATGTCCGCTCCCTTGGGATGAGTGCCGTCAGCGTCATCGATCGGGGCATCCCGGCGATGGACCGGCCAGGGCGCATCGATATTTGGTGGCGCGGCCGGGAAAATGGCTCCCTGATGCTGATTTTGGCGCATTTACTGACGCGAAACTGGGAATGGAGCCGCAGTTCCATCCGCGTGCTCCGCGTCGTGCCAACCGAGGACGAGCGCGGGCCGGGCGAAACCAACATGCGCGATTTGGTCGAAGCCGCCCGCATCACGGCCGATGTCAAGGTCATCGTCTCGCGCGCCGCTTTCCGCGACGTATTCCAGCGCACCTCACGCGACGCAGCCGTCGCTTTCGTCGGCTTCCATCCGGCGGCAGAGGATCAGGCCGAGGCCTTTTATACCGATTTTCAAGCCTTGATCAAAGAAATGCCCACATTGATCCTGGTCAGCTCCAGCGGGGAGGCCGACCTCCTTGCATGACAATCTTCAATCAAATATGCGGAAAATGGAATTTAGAAAAAATATCTACACAAATAATGCGTAAAGTGTATCTTGAGAACGGTAACAAGAAAGAGGAGTGTCGCCATGCGCATATATCCAATCACAAAGCTTTTAACCATGGCTGCGGCCTTCGCCGTGGTCACATCGGTCCACGCCCAGGAACAATCGGTGTATTCCGTGAATATCGTTGGGTTTCAAAAGGTGGAACTCGCAGATCAGTCGCAATTTAGCCTCATGAGTGTTCCCTTCGATATTGGCGACGGAACCTTGGGCGATATATTCGGGACCAATACGCTCTACGGCAGTGCCTCGCCGGGTCTAGCTGACCGACTTCGATTCTGGGATACGGCTGAGCAGGTTTATGTAAATGTGGGTGTTGGGCCAGACGGAAAATTTTACCGCCAAACATCGGGGGGTGGTTGGGTTTCGCCACTCGAAGAGGTGAATTTTGAGGTTGAGCTAGGGGAAGGATTTTGGATCGTTTCTAGCGGGGAAGCCGGCAGTGATCGAGATGTGATCTTGGCTGGGGACGTGATCGCTGATGAATCGTTCTCATACAATTTTTTTACCGGATTTCATGTGTTAGCCTTCCCGTTTTCTGCGCCGATAGACTTGCAGGATACGAGTTTTGCCTCAAGTGGTGCATCAGCTAGTTCGGCACCTGGGGCGGCCGATCGAGTTCGTGTTTGGGATCGAGATGAACAAGCATACGTTAACTATGGGTTGGGCCCCGATGGGAATTGGTACTTGCAGACTAGTGCCGGCGCTTGGGTCTCGCCACTGGAGTTGGCTGATCATACCTTGCAGCCTGGTGAAGCATTCTTCTACTTTGCGCAGGAATCTTTCACTTGGACGGAGCCTAATCCCTATCTTGACATTTTTTCGGCAGACTGATATAAGCAGCACAGAATATTGAACAAAGGACAAGAACATATGTGGAAACAATTATTGATTACGGTGTTGGTGCTGGGAGTTGGTTCAGTAGTAAAGGGCGACCTAAACTGGCAAACGGGAAATCTGATCGGTTTACCGGACTTTGACGAAGATTCTGCCGGTTGGTTGGTTCAGATGTATGTTGACAGTGGCTCCATCACAGACTTGTCCGCAGTCACCTTTGATTTGGATGGAAGTCCGACGGGGGCGGGCAGCTCGGGTGATGATATCCGGTTGGCCGAACCGACCTATACCACGCAGATTAGTTTTGCGGATTTGTTCGAGCCGGTTGTAGACTTCTCGAAATTGGATATTCCATATGGAATCTTGACAGGGCAACGAATTTACACGGTGGTTTTGGATGCTCCGAGCTGGTCTTTGGCGACGACTGCAAACCGGACATTTGTTTTGGATGGCAGTTCGTTTGCCGTACCGGACCAAGACGCAAGCAATCCGCTGACATACCAAGTTCCTTTCGACAACCCGGGAAATCATGAGTGGCAGCAAGTCATTCCTGAACCAGGTACGATGGCATTGCTCGGAACAGGTCTGATCGGGATATTGGCCTTGCGGAGAAGGATTACCGCTTAAGCTCAATGCTCGGATAGTTGATTTAAGAAAGCCCCTCGTAATGAGGGGCTTTCTTGTGTGATACAATCAAGGTTCGTATGCGCAAAAAGTTCAGAGTAATTACCTGTTGCTCAATTTTTTTGGGATTGGGTCTGTCAACGGCATCGGCGCAAGATGGATTGAGCTGGTCGACCGGCAATCTGTTGGAACTACCGATTCCGCTGATTAGTGAATCCTCCGCTGGTTGGCTGGTGCAAATGTACATGACCACAAACGCCAATCTGCTGCTTGCCAATGTAATGTTCCAATCAGATGGTGCGCCGCTCGGTGGTGGTAGCGAAGGGGATGAGCGCCTGGTGAACTTTTTTACTTATCTGTCCTTCGAAGATCTATTCGGGCCTGTGGTTGACTTTAATGCCAGTTTTCTCAACTTCAGCGAAATAAAAGAGCAAAAGGTCTACACCGTGATTTTGGACGCACCAAGTTGGGAGGAAGCGATCCCGGGGGTGAGCCAAACCTTTGTATTAGATCAAATGCCGGCAGCGATCAGCGTGTCTGCGCCCCAAAATTACACGGTACCCCACACCAACCCCGGCAACCATTCCTGGCAAATCGTGCAAGGGTCGGCGGCGCAAGGGACGGAATCCTTTGCAACAGGCCCAGCGGGTTGGCAGTTCGGTGTTGACCCGGATTCCGCATGGAGCTGGACCAATGGCGCGGTTCGACTTGCGTTTGATGCGATTGGCGCTCCCGCAGCGCGGTCCTCAAGCCTGATCGGTGGCGGAACCGCGTCGGGCAGTCAGTTCGTCGGCGATTATGCTGCCGCCGGGGTCCAATTGATCGGTTTCGAGTTCTACCCGGATGATGCCCTGCCGGATAGTTTGACGATTACCCTCAGTGCCGACGGGGCAG
>SKLK01000135.1 GCA_007123265.1 Kiritimatiellia bacterium | reverse complement strand
ATCTTCTTCATCATTACCTCCTGCATCATTTATCTCGCTTCACCGTATCACGCACCCCTCATGATCAGGATAGAATCTTCCCCTAAAACAAAGCAAGTTTGAAGGCGGGCAAATGCCGATTTGCAGCTTCCCCTTAGTCGTTAATAGGGTTCATGATTATGCGAAGGGGGGCGGGGCCGGGGCTCGCGCATTTCGCCCGCAGGCGGCCAAAATGCGCCTGAAACGTGACGTCCGGGAGAGCCTTGACAAAATGACCGGTATTCTGCACATTACTGTACAGACTGGAGGTCCACAATGACAGCCGTAACATTTACCGAGTTCAGGAGCCACGCGTCGAGCATGCTTACCCGAGTCGAACACGGGGAAACATTGGTCGTTCTGCGACATGGCCGCCCCATTGCAGAGATATCTCCCGCCGTGCGCGAGGGTCAAACGCAGCCATCCTGGAAGCAACCGGCACTGCGCCTCACGGCGAAAGGGGCAGCGCTCTCGTCGGCAATTCTGGAGGCGCGAACCTAGTGAAGGCCTATCTCGACTCATCTTCGTTTGCAAAGCGGTTTGTCGAGGAAGAGGGCAGTGACAGGATCGAGGCCACTTGCGCCCAAGCCTCGGCGCTGGGGCTTAGCGTGATCTGTGTTCCCGAAATCATGTCCGCTCTCAATCGGAGGAAGCGGGAACACACACTCACATCCATCCAGTATCGCAACGCGAAACAGCGCCTGCTTGGAGATGTCTGCGACGCCGTCATCGTCAATCTCACTGCTTCAGTCATCGGGTCAGCCATCCGCATTCTGGAGACAAGCCCCGTTCGAGCCTTGGATGCATTGCATATAGCCTGTGCGCTTGAATGGGGTGCGGATTTGTTTGCATCTTCGGACGACCGACAACTGAAGGCTGCCAAGAAGGCGGGGCTCAAAACACAACGGATCTGAATGGCCAACATCCGCTTGAGGGATCAGGTCGGTGATAAAACGCTAATTGTTGGAGATCCATAGAAGTTGACGCATAGCCATCGATATGATACTTGTATTCCATAAAGGAGATCGATATGAATGCCGTGACTGTATCACCTAAATTCCAAGTGGTCATCCCGAAAGCCATACGGGAACGTACGGGGATTTCTCCGGGCGAGAAACTGCAGATTCTGAGTTTCGATGACAGAATTGAGTTAGTGCGTACGCGGCGCATGCGTGAGATGCGAGGGTTTCTCCGAGGACTGGACCCTTCGTTCGTCCGGGACGAAGATGATCGCGTATGAATCTCGTCGATACATCTGGATGGATTGAGTATTTCTTTGGCGGGCCGAATGCAGCGTATTTCACTCCGCCGATCGAGGACATCGACCACCTTCTTATACCTGTCGTCTGCCTGTACGAAGTCTTTAAGAAAGTCAACCTAACGGGTAACGAGGCCCAAGCCCTTCAGGCAGTTGCTCATATGAAGCAAGGACGGATTGTAGATATCACAGAGGACATAGCTCTAAGCGCAGCGCTAATCAGCATTAAGCAGAAACTGCCCATGGCTGACAGTATGATCTTCGCTACGGCATTGGCTCATGATGCCATTCTATGGACTCAGGACGATCATTTCAAGGGGCTGCAGAATGTGAACTATAAGAAAGCCCGAACAAGGGGCGGCACCGCACGTCACTAAACGCGGTGGCGCTTTTTGCGGACATTTTGGAGCTTTAAGGGTTTAGGGTAATGCCCGTCACCGAGGACGAACGATGCCCATTCCTAATGATGTCGATAAAGAAAAACTAGCGGAAACGGCCTTGGCCATTCTGTGGCTTGGAGCCCATCGCGACGGGCGCGCAATACGGGTGTGGAAACAAATGGATTGGGATCTTACAGATCTTCTTTTCGAGCAAGGATGGATTTCAGACCCAAAGACGAAAGCAAAGTCTGTGGTATTGACGAAAGAAGGCGAAGAGCGGGCCGAAGCGCTATTCGAAAAGTATTTCACGACATGATCCGATGACGCGTCCGCTCATTAGCCAAAGCGGCGCGCAGCGCCGCACGCCAAAGGCGGTTTACGCCGTTTCCCATCTTGGCGATCTTTGCGCCTTTGCTAGCATCTTTCTTTCGGCTCTTTTGCTGCGGCTCAGCGGATCAGCTCGGCCCGCATGGGTTCGTCCCACAACCAGCGCGTGTGGTCTTCGTACCACTCGGCGGTACCGGTCAATCGCCCACCGGCCTCTTCGACGTGAAGCTCAAATTCGACGTACCAACCGACATCGAAGGGATCGATAATGGTTCCGGTAAAGCGCCTATTGCGTATGGATCCGACAACATAATCGACTTCGCCGCTGGACCAGCTCAGCAGGCCGTCGATATTGGACAGGTTATGGTCCAGCGACATGACACCAATAAATTGTTCGCGCGCTTCGAACCCGGTGTAGAGATGCCAATCGCCGGACAAGTTGGCCTCGGCGTCCTGACTGGTTTCGCTATCGCTACTCCAGCAACCGGTGACAAGCACAGCACTCAACAGTGCCGGCCATAGCATTGGTTTCCAACTCATGCGTCGCGCTCCTGTCATTGTCGTTGTTGCCGCCGGATCGCGGTCAGATCGTCTAACATACTCCGTTTTTGCCGGTGGCGGAACCGTGCATGCAAGGATACACCGACACAGACCATTGATGCAATGCCGAGGATGATTCCAGTCCAGCGGTTGTAACTATAAAACGCATATAATCCGAAATCGTTCCAGGCCTCGGGGAAGTCCGGATACCGTTCCAACCACCGTTCTTGCGGGACCCACCCATCATAAATATGCCAGACGGAAACCACCGCCAAGATGACGGCGACGATCATGTAGAATTTGAAGGCGTCTAAGTCCTTGAGCTTGTCCATGGTGCCTCTCGTTACGCGGGGGGTGCGCTCGGCGTTGCCGGTTCCCACGTGGACGCTTTCTGCTTCAGTTGGCCAAATTTGGCGGAGACGTTGTCGAGTTTGGCCTCCCACTCAGGGTTTGGGGTCTGGCCTTCCGTGACTTTGAAAAAGACCTGCATCAGCGCGGTCATGCCGATCGGTTCGATCACGGCCTGTTTAACGCCCCACGCAAAGACCAAGGCGACCATCAAGGTGAGCGGACCGGCTGAACCGGGAAAGATACTGACCAACAGGCCGGCCGGCGCCAACACGAGCAGAAAGACGAGAAACGTCATCACCCAAATGAAGGCGGCGAGCCAAACGGCGTTCTTGAGAAAGGCCATGTAGTTTTGTGCATACAGGACCAGCGCGGTGCGACTGGACGCCCATGGATTTTCGGCCCGGGTCCGCATCAGGTGCGCGAGAATGACCTCATCCAAGTAGGTGAGTGAGAGGTTGACAATGGTGTTGAGAAACTTAATCGCGTTGCGAGCGCCGGGGATGGGAATCAGACTACCCACGGTGAGAAAGACGCGATTGAACGCCCGCAAAATGCCCTTGATCAATTGGTCCAACCCGAACAACAGGGAGGAAGCGGCAAAGCGTTCCTGGACCTTTTCTTTTGCATAGGCGATTTGATTTTTGCCACCGGGGATTTCGCGTCCGTCGATGAGTTCCACCAGTACTGCAATGTGGCCAGCTTTGACGATATACAAGAGGTACTCGCGAATCATATACATGATGGCACTGGCGATACCAAATCCGATCATGCCGCCCCACATGCCGCCGGCAGCGGCGTTGTCGGCGATCCGTCCCATGCCATAGCCGATCCCCGCGCCGGCACCGGTGATGAGGATAAAGCCCAGGGTGATACCGAAATAGATGAGGAAACGAAACAGCAGAAAGGGCGCTGTTTTTGCCATTAATCCCAGCACATTACCAAATTGAAAGTCTTTCATCGTGTTCTCCAAGACGGGTTCAGCCTACGCACAATGGATAGCGTGAACGGGGGGCACAAGTCAATAGGCACCGCGAGATGGCCGGGGTGCATCGTCGGCAACTGTCGTCGCAGTGACTTGATCCTGCCACCCGAATTGCTATCCTAACCTCGGTGTACGAGCCTTACGGCCCGTGTGCCGTTCCGGGGTGTAGACAGCAAGTTAGCGTTGACTGATTCATGGATAAGCACGAAAGGAGCAGCAGATGAAGAAGTATGATGACGGCGGCTGGAACCCCTACCTGGCAGGGGCCTTAGTGGGTGTCTT
>SKLK01000156.1 GCA_007123265.1 Kiritimatiellia bacterium | reverse complement strand
GAGCGCTTATGCGTTTCATAATTGAGGCAGGAGCCCGGTGCGGTAGTTCCGCACGCCGGGATCTGTACGGGGGGTGCCCCGCAAGGGGCATCCCTACCGTGCTGGCGTGTTAGGGACAGAGAAACGATGGCACTATAGGTCAGGTATTCCTGCCTGATCTTTGAGTGGCGCTTGGTTCTTATGGTGTGCGTTGGCCAAAAGGGTCGCGTGGGTCACGCGCCAGTCAGGACCGATCGCGGTGCTCGGTGGACGGTTTTAGGTTCTAGGTTGAAGGTTTTGGTGACCTAAAACCCGAAACCGAAAACCGGCCCGCGCCCGCCCCACTGCATCCCCACTCGGGAGGGCGAGCGTCCCCGCGAGCCGTCCGATTTCCTGTGTCACGGCTCGACAGAGTCTCGCCCTCCCCAATGCAGTTCTGGCTTTAGGGCGTGTTGATTTATTCTGAATCGTGATATGAATCCGGCGATCCGCAAGCGGACGCCCTACAAAAGACTCCTATAACCGGACTGGCCGTCGCTCTTGTCACGCCGTAGGCCCTGCGAAGGCGGATGCGACGCGCCGCGGATAAGTCAACACGCCCTAAAGGCGGTACTACGAACGGGCATCATACTCATGCGTGTCATTCTAGCGGGGTTATAGGCCGGCCCTCTGCGGCTGGCGCGATCGTATCCCGAAATCCCAGCTCGGCTCGCCAGGGTCGTCCCTTGATCTTCATCTTTCTCGACCGCGCTGCCGTCCTCCGACCACCGACCTCCGATCACCAGCCGGCCGCCCCCCGACTTCCGGCCACCGGATCATTTTCGGTCCATTGTCGCGGCTTATCTGGAGGATTCGCCCCATCTTCGCGTTTTGGGATCGGTAGGGCGAACCGTCCCGGTGAGCCGTAAGCGGAAGCGTGGGTTAATGCCTGGATGCAGGGATAGTCCACAGCGCGAGCGGCTTGCAGTCGCTTCGCGCGAAGGGTATAGTGTGCCCGTGTTGAGTTAAGGAGCATTACACATGGCTGCAATGAAAGATTTGAAGTGGACGTTGGCAGGTTTTGTCGGCGTGGTGCTGATCATTGGACTGGTTTGGCTGGTCCGTCGCGATACGGACGAGGTGGCGGTGGAGGAGCCGGAGGATATGGGCGATCTGATTGCCCTGATCGACACGGACATTGCGGTAGAAGCTGAGCATGTGCGCCAACTGTTGGAAGAGGTGCCGGAGAGTGAGCGGGCGCATTTCATGCGGCAGCCACAACGGCTTGTGGAACAGACCGTGGATCGCGTCCTGCTTGTGCGGGAAGCCGAGCGGCGGGGCGTGGTTCATTCCCCGCTCTATCAGCGGGCTCTGGAGGAGTTGGAGCCGGGACCTGGGCTGGAAGAACGGGCCTTGGTCCGGGCGTTGCTCTGGTCGGAGTTGGAGCAATTGCCACCGATGACCGAGGACCAGTTGCGGGAAGCGTTTGAGCAAAATCGCGAGTTTTTCCCTGGCGCAATCAATTTTGACAACTCGCGGGAGCTGATCGAAGGCGTGTTGCGGCACAGCTATCAATCAGGCCATGTAATAACCTTTACCCGTGAATTGCGGTCGAATGCGAATGTCCGCATTAATGCCGCCGCCGCCGAAGTTCTCACCAGCGAGTTGGCCACACCGTAAGTACGTGGCTGATTAGCGTCGCAAATCCTGGTAACGGGCGCTGCTGTTCGCCTGGATCAACTCAACGATTTCTTCCGGCGACTTGAGTTGCATGCGTCCGCCCGGATCCCGATCGAATACGCGAATGGATCGTTCCCGGCCGTTCGGTTGGATGATCACAATCGTCGGCCCTTCCCAGAGATGAAAATTCTCGGCGATGGCGCGGGTTTCGGGGTCGGAGGGCAACGGCAGCTCGACCTTGATATAGTGCCGCAGCCAGCGTTGTACGTTACCTGCCCGCATGCCGCGATTGACCCACCAATTGCAAAGTCCGCGGGCACTGGACGGCGTCTGATGCGAGATATAAAGGAAGATATCCGCGCCCGTTTCCTTCTGTAATTCCAAAGCTTGCTCGTATCCCCGGGCGCGAGTCAGGAAGCGGCTGGGGATGGAGGTGGTCGATTCATCGGCTTCAGCCTCCGCCGCTTGCCGGTCCGCATAGATTTGATCGGCTCCGGGTGGGGGCCATTGCTGGGCGTGGGCGCTGGCGACAATCAGCGCGGTCAAAAGGCCGACCAGGATGCGGGGTAGAGCGTAGGTTTTCATCGGGACTCCAGTTTCCGGCCTCGAGGAATCAGGCCTCAAGCTGTCGGTTGTCGTTTTCATCCTTCACGCGGTAACCACTGTCTTGACGTTGAAAGTTTACCTCATTTTTTTGCCGATACAACCGATATACGTCATCGGCGCTAAGGCCGAGTACTTGGGCTAATGACACGACGAAGTGGATCATGTCAACCACCTCGACCCGCGCATTTTGTTGGTCGAACGTCTGGTATTTCGCCCACCACTTCCACGGGACGCTGTCGATTAACTCTGCCAATTCCTGCGACAGGGCACGGCTGTATTGCAAGGTCCACTCGATTTGTTCGGCTTCGGTCATCGTTTCCGGGCGCACACCGATGCGGGCGTTGAGTTCAGCTTGCATGTGGAAGATATCGCGTAGCATGTCGGGCGTTTGTTCGGGCATGGATGGCACGTCTTTCTCAGAAATCGTAATGGTTACGGGGTTTACATGTTGCATCAGCATAGGGCGTTTCGATTCATGCCGTCAATGCCGCGAATTCCCAATGGCCGGGTGGGGCGTTTCCGGTTTACATTGATGGGGGGGCTGGTTATCCTCACCCGTTGTGTGTGTATAGGATGAAGGTGTGTAGTTGGGTTTAACCATGGCGTCGACAACGCGGATTAAATTGTTGGTGATCCACGGCTGGGGTGGCTCCTATCTGGAGGCGGCCGGCCGGGTGACGGATCTGTTGGATGTGGAGTCCTATTGGCACGACGGGGCCTTTTGGGTGCCGCGTCGCCGGGCCGGCCTGTTGCGGCACGTGCTGAATGAACCGGCGGACGATCGCTACATCACGGCTTTGCGAAAATTGACAGTCAGCCGGTTCATGTTGAGTCCGCATGCGCCGCGGGCGGTCATCGAGGCGCCGGACGATTATAGCCGGTTTTCCGAAGATCGATTGCGGCGCGATTTCCCCGGCTTTGGCATCCCCGTGGGTCCCGAGTCGCGCTGGCTGCGCTCGCAGCAGCTGAAAGCGGATGCTGAACGCGAATTGGCGCCGGTGATTGCGGTTTTGAACCGTTTGCAGGCGCATACGAAGAAGACGGATGAGGCATTGACCGAATCCTATATCCGCACCTGTCTGGAGCAGTTTTCAGAGGAGGCCGGCGTCGGCAATCTGCAACCGCTATTGGAAAACTTGCGGGAAATGCATGAAACCGGCGGCGATTTGGATACCGTGGCCAGCGCCGTGATGTATGCCCATCATTTCAGCGGTGAGGCCCGGCGCGCGGGTCAGCCGTTTCGCTATGGACACGAATACCGCTTCGTCTTTCTCAACTATCACGAATCCATGCGCGGCATGCGGGATCTTGGCCCGGCGGATCTGTATGTCGCGGATTTGCCGATCGGGGCCTTCCCCGAAATGGAAAACGATATCGAGTATCTGCACGAGTATGACATTCACACCATTCGCTTTGAGGATCATCATCCGTGGCTGCCCGAGCGGCGCGATCGTATGCAGCAGTTGATTGAAGCAGGGAAACTGCAGTTCCTGGATTTGGGGGGACCGGAGCAAGGGACCGAGCAGGCGGAGGAGGAGCTACGCAGCGCCGCCGAGATGATTTATGAGAACCTGATCGAGGGCACGGCGGACGACTGTGAAGCAGCCCGCCGCTTGCGCGTCGCCACCCACGGCGAGGATTTTGTTCGGAATCGCACGGATCTGGGTATCTTGCTGACGGATTTGATCAAAGGCGGCATCTGCAAGGTGGAATTGGGGCAGATTCTTCTGGACGCCATGGACGCGGACGATGCCATGGAGCGGTTGCAGGCCCGTGGCTGGGCCCAATTGCCGGACGTGTGGAAGGAAGATATTGCGGCGACAGCGGAGACCCTGCGGGAAAACACCTATTTACTGTCGCTGGCCGACGGCAAGACGCAGATTGTCAGTGCCTTGGCCGCGCACGCCGATCCAGGCAAGCCCAAACTGCCGACCGGTAAGGCGATTGAATTCTTTGCGGAGAACTTTCCCGAGGCGCAATATGTGTTCTACTGTTGGGGATCCTCGCTGATGGTGGCGCGACGCTTGGACCACGCGGACACGACGCTCAATCTGGGCAGTCTGATGCCGGCGATCGGTGGCCCGAGCGATGGCGGACACGCCGGGGCGGCCGTGTGTCGACCGGAATCGAATCCGAACTATCCCAAGCGTCTATTGGGGCGGGTGTCGTCCGCCGGTTTTGGCACCTTCAACCGCTATTTGGCCTCACGACTGGGAGCGGAAGGGTATCCGGTTACCTCCATCAAGAACATCTCAGTGGCCTCGCCATCGATGTGGAACCGGGGCAACAAGCGATTGCTGATTATTCTGGCGGCGGCGCTTATGCTGGGGGGGGCATTGGTGGCATTGGTGCCTGGCTATCGCCCGGATGCCGTGACGATCAGTAACGCCGATTTCTTCCCGCACATGGACACGGAGACCGATGCGGACGCCGATGAGGACGGCGGCTTGCGGGTCAACGATTTGGAGCGGATGCTATGATGGCGTGGCGGGTAGGGGGATTGGCGATCGGCACGATCATCGGCATCGTTGTAGCTGCACAGGATACGGCCTTCTCGCTGTTGCTGATGTGGGCGTTGGTAGCGCTGGGGGCCGGGGCCACCGTGGCCGGTTTTATCGCCGAGCGGCATTGGCAGCCGTGGCCCAAGTCCGTATTGGGATTGGCCGCCATTCTGTGTGCCTTTCCGCTGGGATATTTCCGTACGGTGGATGTGATTGGTCCCCCGACACCTGGATCCTTCCGTGCCATCATTGCTGAGGTCGAACCGTTTACGCCCATGACCGTGCGCGGCGTGGTGGCCTCCGAACCGGAAATCCGGGGTACGGGCGAATTGGATGTGTATTTGCGTGTGCATGAGGTGCGCTTTGGCGAGGCGGAGGATGCGGAATGGGTGCCGGTACAACGGGGGCAGCTGTTGATCCGGGTATTTGCCCGGGCAAGCAATCCTCCGGAGATTCATTCGCGCTTCAATCAATTGGCCTCAACGGCCGCGTATGGATGGAAACTTGAAGTCAATGGCACCTATCGGCCCATCGATGCGCCGCTCAATCCGGATACATTTGATTACGCCACGTTCCTGACTCAGTCCGGCGTCGACACCCGCATTCGGAGTCACGTGTCGGACGTCACGGTGGTGGAGCAGAGTCGCGGGCATCCGATGATGGAACTGGCGTTACTGGCGAAAAACTCCTTTTTCGAGACCTACAAGGAGCGGGTACGCGCACCTGCCAGTCGCCTGACCGCCGCCGCGACGCTGGGGGCGCGCCGGTCGGTTGAAAATATTGACTACCGCGGCCAGGACTTGGCCACCACACTGCGGCATGCGGGGGTTGGGCATGTGTTGGCCGTATCAGGTCTGCACGTCAGCGTGATTGCGGTGATGCTGTTTGCCTTGTTCCGCCTCACCGGCGCGAAACCGCGCAGTTTTGTGCCCATTCTGATCCTATTTTTGATCTTGTTTGCGATGTTGACCGGTGCGCGCCCGTCCAGTGTGCGCGCAGTAATCATGAACAGCGTGGTCCTGATTGCGATCGCGTATCTGCGTAGCAATTTCCGCACCGCTACCGTGATCGGCTTGTCGCTGTCCTCGTTCTTCATTCTCATGCGTAATCCTACGGTCTTGTTTGCGCCGAGCTTTCTGTTGTCCTATGGCGCAGTACTCTCATTAATTATCATCGCGCCGCCATTGGACCGGCTGATTTGTCTCTTACGCGGGTTTTCCCTGCTCTTTGCTGCTGTTTGGTTTGCGCTGCTGTTGCGTTTGGCCGGCTGGCATCTGGACTGGCTGGTGCAACCGTCCAACTTGATCGCATACGTCGGGGCCTTGTGGTTGGCGATTATGGTGGGCACCCGCCTGAATCATCATTTCCCGGCCATGTGGGCCCTCAGCGTCGAGCGCATTCCGTCGCTGGTCCGGCTGTTTTTCGCGGCGCAACTGGCGATTCAATTCGGCATGATGATTCCCATGTCGTCGTGGTTCTTTGGCCAGTTCCCGGTGGCCGGTGTGCTGGTGAATTTGTTGGCCATACCTGCCGTCGGTGTGTTGGTGCAACTGGGGATGTTGACCGGTTTAATCGGGATGATTCCGGTGATCGGGCCCTGGCTATCGATCCCGTTCGGAGCGGCTACCAGTTTGACCGGGGACGCCTTTATCCTGCTGGCCTATACCGGCTCTTGGGTGTTTCCCTATCCGGCGACCCCGTTGCCGACGATCACCTGGATGATCGTCTATTACGTTTCGCTCACGGGTTTTCTGTTCATTGAAGGCTATCGCACGCGGGTTGTGGGCTTGCTTTATCGCTGGATTCCTCCGTCGCCTACTTCGTGGCTGCGACGGTCGGCCTGGGTGGTGCCCGTGGCGCTCGTGTTGATGCCGTGGTGGCCTGCACTGGAGCGTCAGCCGAACCTTAGGGATATACGAATTCTGGCGGAAGGCCGCTTTCCGATTGTCACCATGACTGGATCGGATCGGGCGTTTATCATCAATGCTGGTGGGCCCTTTGCGGGTGGGCGCTTGGTGTTTGACAGTGTGCGGGGGCAAGGTGCCACGCAGTTGGATGCCGTACTATTACCTTCGCCGGACCCGCGGGCCGGCATTGCCGGTGCCGCCGAGTTGGTTGAACGCATGCGGGTGGGTGAAATCTTGATGCCCTTTGTCCCTGCCGAGGGACAAACCTTGCCGGAAGCCATCGGCGACGGGTATCTCATTCGCCAAGCGGCTCGCGGGGTGAGTTGGGCCGCCAACTACGAGCGAAGTTTCGAGCGGCTCCGCCAAGCGGCGAATGAGCACGGGGTGCCGTTGCGCAAGCTGGAAGACGAGGCGCTGCCGCAATGGGGGAATGCGACGTTCAGGTTGCTGCCCCAATTGGAGGAACTGCCGGGACGGTTCGCCAGCAGCGCCATGACGCCGGTGATCCATGCCACTATTCACGGACTGGATTGGGTCATCATCACGGACACCACCCCGGATGCCATCTTCAAAGCCTTGTCTGAGACAACGTCTTCTGATATTTTAGTTGTACCCAATTTAATTCAATTCAGTTCCTATGGAAATTGGTTGCGCACTGCGTTGCGACGGTTGAGTCCGCGGGTATTGATTATCGCCAGTGACAGCGCGATCGATCCTGAGCGGTTGGCCCCGTGGTTACCGGACGATCCGGATCGCGTGCTGATTGAAACGGCCCGTGAGGGAGCGGTCTTGATTCGGTTGAGAGGTGCCGATGAAACACGACTGGAGACCTATCGAGGTGGGCAACAATGGGTACTCACGCCCCAACAGTAGATACCGTGGTTAAGCCAATCCGTGATCGGGCCGGTTTCACTCCGGCCCCAATGGAGGCGCGACGCGTAGAAGCGCGCTGAACTGCCATGGATACACCAGCTAAGATCGTTATCGTTGACGATTCGCCGGAAAACTTGCAAGTAGCCAGCGAGGCCTTGTCGCAGCATTGCGCCTGTGACATCACATTTGCCACCGACGGTCGACAGGCGCTGAAACTGATTCGCGAAATCGTCCCGGACTTGGTTCTCCTGGACGTGATTATGCCGGATATGGACGGTTACGCGATGTGTCGGCAACTCAAAGAGGATCCGTTAACGACGGAAATCCCCGTCCTGTTTTTGACGGCGAAGACGGAGTCGGCCGACGTCGTGTCCGGGTTGGAGGCGGGCGCGGTGGATTACATTACCAAGCCGTTTAACCCGCCCGAGCTCGTTGCCCGTGTGCGCACGCAGTTGCGAATTCGTCAAGCTACGGAAACGGTGGCCCTGCAAAATGAGGCCTTGGCCGAAAGTGTTGCGCAGCTTGAAGCGAATCAACAATTTCTGCGTTCCATCATTGAATCGTTGCCGTATCCCTTTGCGGTGATCAATACCGCCACCCATGTGGTTGAAATGGCCAATGAGGCCTTTGGCGGTCAACAAGCGGTAGGCCAGCCCTGCCGAACGTCGCTCACGAATACGAAGTTGCCCTGTCATGGCGATGATGATACCTGGTGCCCAGTCAAACAGGTATGCATCACCGGTGAGTCCCATGCCATTGAGCAAGAGATGCGTGATGACCAGGGCCGGCTTCGGCACGTCGAGGTGCATGCCTATCCGATCCGTGATGCGGCTGGACGGGTGCGAAAGGTGATTGAGTCCCGCTTTGACGTGACCCAGCGAAAAGAGAACGAAGCGCGGATCCGCGAATTGGAAAAGAGCGAGAGCCTCGGCCGTATGGCGGGTGCCGTGGCCCATCATTACAACAACATGATGGCCGTGATCATGGGCAACTTGGAAATGGTCCAACAGGACTTGCCCGCAGGATGTCTGGCGGGCGAGGAATTGATGGAGGCCATCCGCGCGGCGCGGCGGGCGGCGGAAATGGGCGGTCTGATGTTGGCCTACCTTGGTCAAACCCGGGCGCCTAAAGAATCGGTACATGTCGTTAAGATGATCCGGCGCGTCGCGGATTCGGTCCGCGCGGATGCACGCCCGGATATCCTGCTGGAGATAGAAGAACCCAAGGGCCCCGTCATTATTTCAGCGAATCGTGAGCAGATGGATCATCTCTTGCGCGCTTTATTGAATAATGCCATTGAGGCCATTGATGCCGGTGGCGGACGAATCACTGTACGTACGGAGATGTGTAAGGCCGCAGATATCCCCGTGGCTCAGTGCTATCCGAAGAACTTTAAGCATGAGGCCAACGACTATCTTCGCCTGACAGTTGCCGATGACGGATGCGGCATGTCGCCGACGGATATCGAGCGGATATTCGATCCATTCTATTCCACTAAGTTCCCCGGCCGTGGACTTGGATTGGCTGTCATGATGAGTGTGATCAAGGCCAATCACGGTGCGGTTGAGGTGGCTAGTCAGGAAGGGAGGGGAAGCTCGTTCAGTGTCTACTGGCCAATGATGAAAGACCTACAGTCGGTTTCCGTGTCCCACGGGGTGCCTGCCGATGCCGGGGCTGCAGAGGAGTCGCGTGCAGGTGGAACCGTTTTGGTGATCGAGGATGACGAAACGGTGCGCACGATGAGTATGAGCATGTTGAAGCGCATCGGTTGGGCCGCTGTGCCTGCGGCCAATGGCGAACAAGCGTTGGCCTTGTTTCCGGAACAGCGACAAACCATCGATTGCGTCATTTGTGATCTTTCCATGCCGGGCATGGATGGTTGGGAGACGATTTCAGCATTGCGGGAAATCGATCCGGAGATTCCCGTCATTTTGGCCAGCGGCTATGATCAAGCCAGCGCGATGGCAGGGGAGCATCGGGAGATGCCTCAAACGTTCTTGCATAAGCCTTACGACAGTATTGCCCTGAAACAGGCGTTGGAAACCGCCATGGCGACAGATCGCAACTAGGTAAACAAGGGCGAACCTATTGTGAATCAACGTGCACTTGGACGCCCGATGGGGCCCGGGCGAGGCGTTGAGCCGCATAGCCATGGGCCTCGATTACCGGCGTTGGATCGCCGTCGCCGATGATCCAGACTATGCCCGCCGCATCGCCCGCCGAGGAGCCGGCCCCGCAGACTTTTGCACTGAATCCTGCGGTCTCCAAATCGGTGATAAACGATTGAACGCGCATAGGCACCACCCCCAAACTACACAGCAATCGGTGATTGGCGCGGATGTGGGTTGCCACAATCTTCCAGTTGGTGGCGACCAAGGCATGGGTCATGTCGGTGGTAACTTGTCGAAAGGATTCCCATAGCGCTGGGTTATTTGCGTGATGGGTGCGTACCCAATCTACGCTTTCACCAGTTGTAGCTGCGGGAGTTCCCGTCAATGCCATGTGCACCGGAAAGTCCGGGGCAGGTACCTTTTCCGCAGTACCTGAGAGAAACTGCACTATGCCTCCGTGAACCGTGATATAGGGGTCTACACCGCTGGGGCGGCCATGTTGGAGACGCTCGGTGGCCCACGTCCAATCGTAGACGGTCTCCGGAGACACGGGTTGGTTCCATGCGATGGCACTACCGGCTATGACCGCAGCCGCCAGCGCTGCCGATGATCCCATGCCGCAGCCGACCGGCAAATCACTGGTAAGTTCGATGTGCAAGCCGTGAGCGGGGAGGGCGTCAGGAAACATCGAAAGTACGCGGGCGACGGCATACTGAACGAGTTCCATCGACTCGTTCAGTATGGACTGAATGGGGCGGTTGCCGGCCATGAATGCGGCGTGCCGCGCATCCAGTTGGGCGGCCAGTTCGCGTAGTTTCGCGATGGGTTGGCGGCTCTCGCCGACGATCGTCGGCGCCTGCACATGCAGTTCGGCTTCGGGGCAGATCGTAATCGTCGCCGTAACCATTTGGTTTACGGCCATGACCAGGGCCGGACACCCATAGACCACGGCATGCTCGCCCGAAAGAATCAGTTTACCCGGGGCCCGCGCGATAATCATCCCGGACCTCATAGATACGTTGATGTTGTTGGGTCCCGGCCAACCGGTAGGGGCCGGTGCGGAACTGGGGCAGGCGATGCAAGCCGCCATCCTGGGGCAGGCGATGTTGATAGAACTCAACGTATTCGTCGTACGTCAACTCCTGTCTTTCTTGCAGCAGGGTTTGATGGGCTTGGGTGTGCAAGGCTTGCTTGTACTCGGGCGCGACCCGCCCGCTGAACACTTCTGCGACGCAACCGGAGCCATAACTGAAAAAGCCGATCCGTTTGTCGCTCAAGTCGAGGGCGGAATGGTCCAGAAGACTGCACAAACCAATATAGAGTGAAGCGGTATAGCTGTTCCCGCATTGACGGTTGTAGTGGAGGGAGTCGGCAATTTGATGATTGGCCTCGGCGGAGGTTAAGGGAGCAGAGACCGCATGCACCAAGCGGCTATGCGCCTTACCGGCCAAGCGTGTGAACGGTAAATGGTAGCAGAACCGGTCGTGGGACTCTAGGCTGCGCCCGGTTCGTCGTGTGTAGTCCCGCCAGGCCTCAACCAGGGTTTGTATATACATCCGGGTGGAGAATTGCCCGTCCACGAGGGCCTCGTCACGGTAGTTTGGTCGCCAAAAATCCATGATATCCTGCGCATACGCGCCACTACCCGACTCGAGGGCGAGTACCGTCGGTTGCTGGGACACCACCATGGCCACCGCGCCACAACCCTGAGTCGGTTCGCCGGGCGTGAACAGCCCGTAGCGGGCGATGTCCGCGGCCACGATCAGAACTTTTCGGCCTGGATTCTGTTGCACCCAGGCCGCCGCCAACTGCAAGGCGCCGGTGCCGCTATAGCACGCCTGTTTCAGCTCCATCACCCGACAGGCTGCGGGCAGCTCCAGCAGACGATGCACATACAGCCCCGCTGCTTTCGATTGGTCGATACCGGATTCGGTGGCGAACAGGAGCCAGTCCAATTCATCGGAGTCGACATGAGCCAAGGCGCGAGCCGCCGCCGAGGTCCCCAGCGTGACCACATCCTCGTCCGGAGGCGGGACGGCCATTTGATCCTGGCCCAGTCCCAGTCGGTACTTGTCCGGCGATACCCCGCGCGTCTCCGCCAGCGTGGCCAGCGGCAAGTAATATGCCGAGGTGTGAAACGCCAGTGATTCAATCCCGACCGCGTTCATCCCGCCATTACCCTTCAATGATCAGGTCCTCATTCCCGAACAGGTCGGAAACGGTGCGCATGCCCATAAGAAACATGGCCGTTCGAAATTCCCGTTCCAATCGTTCGATTACTTCCATGACCCGCTCTGCAGACTCCATTGCTGGACGTAGAAACGGGGAGGCCAAACCACACAATGAGGCCCCCAGAATCATGGATTTAACCATATCCACACCGGTTCGCAAGCCCCCCGACGCGATCAGGGTGACGCGGTCCCGATACGGAGCAAGCATGCGCAGCGCCACCGGTGTCGGAATGCCCCAGTCTTGAAACAACAGGCCCAGGGCATCATCGTCGTGCTGTGAGCGGCGATGATTTTCGATGCGGCTCCAGGACAGGCCACCGCTGCCGGCTACGTCAATATAGCCGATACCCGCTGCTAGCATTTGTTCGGCATCGGCCCGCGACACGCCTGCACCTACTTCCTTGAGCATCACCGGCACCGTCAACCCTGCGGCAATGGCCTGAATGCGGGCGGCCAGCCCGCCGTAATTGGTGTCGCCCTCGGGTTGGATCGCTTCCTGCAGCGGATTCAAGTGTAGGAACAGGGCGTCGGCTCCTACCACGTCCACCGCTTCCTGGGCGTGCGTCAAATCGAAGCCATAGTTGAATTGGACCGCGCCGAGATTGGCGAACAACAACGCCGAAGGCGCCCACTCGCGCACGGCAAAACTAGCACGCGCATCCGGGTGCGTAAACATGACCCGTTGCGAGCCCACGCCCATCGCCACGCCCATGCGTTCGGCGGCCTCGGCGAGGTTCCGGTTGACTTGGCGGGTCACCTCATGGGTGCCGCCGGTCATGGATGAGATGAGCAGCGGGAAGCGTAGGGGCTTGCCCAGAAAGGTCGTCGACGGATCAACGTCCGCCAGATCCAACTCCGGCAAGGCGCGATGCGTTAAATGGATCGTGTCAAAGTACTGCTTGCGCCGATCCGTTTCCGCGTCTTCCTCAATGATCCGGATGTGCTGTATTTTGCGTTCGCTGGTGGGATCGCTCATGCGCGCTCCAGCCGTTTATGCGCTTGCATCAATTCCCCGGGATTCGTTTGCGCCGCTAGCAAGGACAGTTCGCCGCACCAGACCGTGGCCGCGGCGAGAATAGCCAGGCGCCGGGCATTCATTCCCGGTGCCCGCTCTTCCAGGCAACCCATCGCTTGCAGGTTTTCCTGCACGAAATCCAAGCCTTTGCCATTGCCCACCGTGCCGACAATAATGTTAGGCAGGGTGACACTAAAGTAGAGGTCGTCTCCCCGTGTTTCCGCATGCGTAAACCCTTGCGACCCTTCAACGATATTGGCCGCATCCTGTCCGGTGGCCAGGTAGAAGGCGAGCAGCATGTTGGCGAAATGCGCATTGGCGGAGCGAACACCACCGGCCAATGTTGTGCCCATCCAGTTCTTTTGCCAATTCAAGGCCACCACGGAGGCTGCGGTGGTCTTCAGGTAGCGCCGTACAAGGCGCGCGGGGATCACGGCCTCTGCAATCACATATTTGCCTCGTCCGAGAATACCGTTTACGGCGGATACCTTCTTGTCCGTACAATAATTTCCGGAGATCGACTCGTAACGGGTGGATGGATACTCGCGCAAAATCCATTCGATCAATCGTTCCGCTGCGGCGGTGACCATATTGTGGCCGGCGGCATCCCCTGTTTGCAGCTCGAAGCGGACATAACAAAGTGGGCCTACCACCTGCGTGTGCACCGCGTCCAGTTCTGCAAACCGGCTGGTTTGCGCCACCTCCGCTTGCATCGCCGCTTGCTTATGCGGCAGGTCCCGGGCCAATTGCACGGCGGACGTTGCATCCGGTGCCCGCAGGAGGACTGAGCGTGTCATCCGTTCATCAACCACCACGGCTTGGAGGCCGCCGGCCTGCACCGAAACCCGGGCGCCACGCGCGGTGGACGGCCAAAGCGGCGTCTCGTACGTGGCTAGCGGCACAGCGATTTCGCCCGTCACTTCCGGGCCGCTCAATTTGATCGGGCCCACCCACTGCATAGGCACCGCAGCATGCGTTGTCGTTGATGTATTCATCACATTCTGAACTTGCGTCTTTGATTAAGCCGTCAGTTGCCGGTCCGCGTCAATACCAACTACGCGATCACCTTGTATTTGTAAGCGCCTTTGGAGTGCGCCGCTCGGCGGCGCTTTGGATGATGGCCACACACGTTCATTTGCGGCGAACGCATGATTGGATCAGCACGCGGTATCTTTCTGGATGGAGGGCGGAGCGCTGCGACGCCGAAAGAAAAAGCGCGGATTCATAGTCGGATCCGGATCGGTCCACAGCCCCAGCCAAGGCGCGGAGCCATTGCTGATGGAGGCTTTTTTTCACCACGAAGGGCGCGAAGAGCACAGCGCGGCATGGCCGCAACCAAAGACTTTCTCACCACGGAGAGCTCTGAGGTCACGGAGGCAGGATTGGGTTCGACCCGCTTCTCTCCGTGATCTTGGTGTTCTCCAGCGAAGCGGGTGGTGAAAATAAATGGGCTG
>SKLK01000124.1 GCA_007123265.1 Kiritimatiellia bacterium | reverse complement strand
CGGGATCGCGCGGATGAATCGCCGGATCGACGATGAAATCGAGCGACTGCGAACCACCTTTGTGGCGGGAGCTTCCTTGGCGCAGATGTTACGGCGTCCGGAGGTCAGGTATGCGCAACTGCCGGATCGACGACCGGATCTGCATGCCGACGAGATGGAGCAGGTTGAGATCAATTTGAAATACGAGGGATACATCGCCCGCGAGCGGACGCAAATTGAAAAAGGTGGACAACTGGACCGCATTCGGATTCCGGCCGATCTGGACTATGATGCCATCCGGGCGCTGCGCTATGAGTCACGCGAGAAGTTGAAGCAGATCCAGCCCGCCAATTTGGGACAGGCCTCCCGGATTTCCGGGGTGAATCCTTCCGACATCGCTATCCTTTCCGTTTGGATCAAGAAGCAGCGCGCCGCGGCTGCAGACGCTTGATTTGAATATATATACAAAAAATGTCTATAAATATACAATTATTGTATAAACTTATTTTGTATTTTTGCTTTTAATCGCTGTGTGAGGTCTTTGATTCGTGACGGTGGCGGATGGTTATCCGCAAAATCATCCGTGGTTAGTCCGCTTTTAGACCATGCGGTTGAAAATAGATCGTTGGCGTGCTTGTACAACTCTAGATCCAGGTGATTGAGTTCGCTCAACGCGTTGGTCGTCTGTTCGTCCCGTTTCGGCGCTTGTGGGCGTAGCCGACCTTGATTCGCGCGTCGATAGCCCAGATCTTTCCAGCCAAATCGTTGGCCGAGTAAAAGTAACGATTCCTTAAAGTGCTCGGTCAAGCCGACGACCGCGATCTGGTCCACGTTTTCTTTGGCTCGCTGCAGCATATCGTCGTTGCACGCACCGAAGGGGACCTGTCCCCAATCGCCGGCTAGGAGCCGGGTTTGGCCATTATCCATGATGGGTTGGCGTGTCTCGCGTGCAAACGCACAGAGGGAATGCTGCGCGGCCACCGACAGGTCGGCATTCAATGGATGATCCGCTTGCTGGCGAATGAAATAGTAAAATGAGGCTACGCGATTCAGTGGGTCGCGTAACATGGTGATGTAGGCATAGTTCCCCGGAACTTGTTCATGGACGCCATACGGGAAGTGACCGCTCAACAGTCGGTAGCGGGCCCGCTGCTTTGTAGACATTTCATTGAAACGTTGAATTGCCGCCTGCGCATGCTCGCCGCAATGATATTGGCTTCGCATAGGCCATTGCCGCATCAGTACACGGTTCAAACTCGTGCCGGCCGCTTTCGGAATATGCAAAAAAAGAACTGTCTCTGGATCCTTCTTCAAGGCGCCTCTTTCCCGCTGTGAACACCAAGTAGGCCCATAAAAGGACTAAGAGTTGGGTTAAAGTCAAGTTGGGACTCCCTTCGAAGCAGGGCGATCAGGGGAGGGAGACCTGCAACCGGTAGACCGCACCGGGCGGCATGTTGGTCAAGCTGATCACGGTTTCGCTACCCGCGCCCGGGATGGCATTCGTATGCGCCGGCGCCCAAATCACGGCTGGATCGATCAGCGCGTTGGTGCTGTACATGATTCGATAAACCCGGCCGGTGCTGCCGTTGAAGGTGAATGACGGGGCAGCTAAGTCGGCTTCACCAGCGGTCACATCAAGGCGCAAAAACGATGCGGCGTCCGTGGGGTCGGTATCCGCAAGATACTCCTCCAAGTTGGTGAAACCGTCACCGTCACTATCCACATTGGCCACCAGTCCGGTTTGGCTATCCGAATAGAGCTGCTCCCAATAATTCGGTATACCATCTCCGTCGTAGTCGGCAGTAGGTGTAATGGCATTGGATATCCACGCCTGATAGGCCGGCACAGAAACGGCGAACTGCCCCGTGAAGTTGGTTGAACTGCCGAATCGGGCTGTGTTGATTCCCGCCAGCTTCCAAACGCCATCGTCTTTGACGAAAGTGCCTCCACCCGAGTCATTTACGCCTACGCCCGCCTCATATGGTGTGTCGCCCAGACTAAACGTCATGTAAACGCCCTGGTTGGTTGTCCCTCCCGTGAAGCCACCCGCATTGTACCCAGCGGTCATCAAGCCGTCGATCTTTTGGGAGCCCCAGCGTTTGGTGCCGCTTCCGCTGCTGATTTCATTGTAGAAAGAGGTCTGGACGGTACCGGTCCGGCCAAAGCCAACCAGAATGGTGACTAATCGATCGGCCGTGTTGGTGGGAAAGGCACCGTTGTACAGGGGGTAATGGCCGGGGAAAGCGGGGTCGAAGCGGACGAGGGCGAGATCAGCTTTGTCGGCATGATCCGGATCATGGTTGGGCGAATGGAACAGAATCTCCTGTTGGATATGAGTGCCGATAGTGGAGACGATGGAGCTGGGCTCGTTGTCATCGGCCACGTGCGCCGCGGTCAGCAGCCAATTGGGAGCGATGGCGACCCCACTACTCTTTTTGTAGTGGTAGACATAGTCCCAATTCAAGTCCCAGTCGGGATCGTTCAGATCCGTCGGTGGCGCCTCGGCGATGGTGTAATCTTCGACAATAATGGCATGCACGGCTACTACCGGAAACACGAGGCTGATGGCGAAGAGGAGTAAAAAATGGAAGACCAGCACGGCAACGGCTTGCAGGCGCATAAACAGTGTCCATTTGTGCATCGGGTAATCTCCGGGCAAACCATAGCACGACAAGTGCAGGTTGCAAGCCCCTGCCGCATTTGGGGTCCCGCATCAACTGAGTCCGCTTCGGCCGATGGAATTAGGCTTGTTAGGCGTGGGGCCGAATGGCATCGTGCTTCGCTCATGGGAATCATCCAATGAAATCCATTCCTGTCCTCTTTTCTCTGATCCAGCGTTGGCCCAATGAAGTCGCGCACTGGCGCGCGCTGCGCGACGCGCGTATCCGCAAGGCGGTAGAAGCGGCTGCCGGTTGCCCCTATTACCAGGAGCTATTCCACGCCCGCGGCATTCGGCCTGCCGACATTCGCACGGCAGCCGATCTGCAACAAATCCCGCCGCTCAAGCGGGAGCACGTCCGTGCTCGCGGTGCGGACATGGTGCGGACAGGGGTACCGCTTTCGCGTTGCCGACAGTTAAAGACCAGTGGAACCACGGGTGAGCCGACGCTGATCTACGCATCGGCGGCCGAAGTCGCCTGCCAACATGGCTTGTGGTTTTCCGGCTATATGCGGGCCGGGATGCGGCCGTGGCATCGACAAGCCAAATATATGATTGCCTCCTACATTCCCGAAAACCCGCATTTATTTCAGCGGATCGGCCTTTTTCGCAGGGCCTATCAGTCCGCATCCACGCCCACGCGCGAAAAGCTGGACTGGCTGCGGCAAATACAGCCGGATGTGTTGTTCACCTGGGGATCGATCCTGAATGAGCTGTGGCACCTGCTGGACCGTGAGCAGAAGCATTTGACGATCCCTTTGATTATCACGTCATCGGACCAGGTCCAGCGCGAGCAAGTGGCCCATCGCATCAAGGGCCGGATCGTGGACGTGTACGGGGCGGTGGAAACCGGCCCGATAGCGTGGGGCTGCGCGGATGGCGAAGGGTACCATGTAGACCCGCGCTGGGTGCAGGTGGAAGTGGTGGATGATCAGGGGCAGCCGGCGCAGAAAGGCCATGTCCTGTGCACGCCCACCTGGCGCCGGACCATGCCGCTGATCCGCTATCAGCTGGGCGATCTAGCGGAGTGGGCCGAGACCCCCTGTGGCTGTGGGAATCCGTTGCCCCGCATTCGCGCCTTGGTGGGGCGTCAGGGCGAACTCTTGAGCCTGCCGCATGGCGCACGATTGCCCGCCAGCGTGTTGGGGGAGGCGATACGGCCAATCGCAGGATTGACGGCCTTTCAATTCGTGCAGCGATCCGAGCACGAAGGCGTTCTGTATCTGGTTCCCGGACCGGACGTGCCGGCGGATGCCGAGGCTCGCGTGCGGGCGTTCTTTGATCGACGGTTCGGGCCCGATGTCACCGTCCATATCCGTTGGGTCGATGTCCTGTATCGCCCGCCCAGCGAGAAGTTCCGCTCCGTCTATACGTTGACCGCAATCGAGCGACTGCGACGGAAAGGTGTGGATGTGGAGCCGTTCTTTGCGCCGTAAGTCCCCGGGCCGACATTGACGGCCCTTTGAGCCTGTGCCAGTCTGAGTGCATGAACCCGCAAACGAACCCGTTACCCGAGCAACATCTGCTGGTGGAATCGGACTGCCAGTACTTT
>SKLK01000208.1 GCA_007123265.1 Kiritimatiellia bacterium | reverse complement strand
GACGGGCTCACGGGCGCAATTGCGCTTGGACGACATCGTCGTTGCGAACAGCGCCGTATTACCTGCCTCCGCACTGGAATTCGAAGTGGAGCCCGCAGCGTTTTGGCAAAGTGGCCAAGCGTTGCTACCGATTACCGTTAAAGCAGTAGACGCGAATGGTCTGGTCGATACGGAATTCGATGACCTGATCACACTCGCTGCTGTCGGCGATGCCGTGTTGACAGGGGACCTATCGATTCCAGCAGTGGACGGTGTTGCGTCCTTTACCAATGTGGTCTTGACCGGATTGGGAACCAATCGACTCAGCGCCAGCAGTGGCAGTTTAACAGCGGCTCAATCCGACGAAATCGCGCTTTCTGATGTCACAGGGATCTTGGTACCGCTATTCATGCAAGGCGAGCAGGATGCCTCGGACAACAATGAAGATCGCATCCCGTATGCCTTCCGTGCACAGATTGATGGGTTGCTACCGAATGCGACCTATCGCTATGGCAACCGGGTAATCACGCCGGACGATCCATGGGATCAAAACGGCGCCGGAAACTCGATCTTCGTCACCGGCTCAGCGAGCGACTGGATTCGCAATACCAGTGCGCCACGCTTCCGCGATACCGATTTTGAGGGGCGGCATTACGAGTTTACCACCGATAGTAGCGGATCCTACACCGGTTGGTTTGTGACGGAGCCCAGCGGTAACGACCGTTTCACACCGGGCAACACGGTTCACCTTCGAATTCTACTGAACGACGGCCAGGACGGCGAAGATGAACAGCACTATCTTACCTTGGCTGAAGAGGTCACCGTCATTCGCTTCGGTGATCAACCGAATGAGGCCACAGGCATCATGGGCGAGTCTGCTGAAGCGGCTCGCCACTTTGTGTTCCTCTATGACGAAACCGCAGGCACGAGTCGGCCCTTGGCCGGTGTACCGATTGAAATCACCGGCAGTACCGTTGATGACCGGTATGCGGACTTCTATGATCAAGTCGTCGCGACCACACCGCAGTTCTGGGGCACGCTAATCCCGAACACGTTGCCGACCGGTGTGCGCCGGATCGAAGCGCGTTCTGTGATCGATGGTTCGATCTTGTCCTCGGATACGTCTGCCAGTGGTATTCCTGAGACAATCAATCCAGCTGGTGGCCTCAATGCCATCCTATTGGATGCGGATGACGAAATTGCCATCTTTCTGCCGGGAGATTCTCAGGACTGGACGAGTGATGCAAATTGGACAACTGCGACCTATCCGGATGGTACGAATGTCAAGGCGCTGATTAATGCGCCGGTAGGTGGCAATCGTAATGTAAATATTCGAGAACCAGTCACAATCGGTGAGTTGACGGTGAACAATACCAACACCTCGTTCCGGAATCGGATTCGTGATCGCGACAGCGGGAATACATTGTCATTCGCTTCCAGTTCCGGGCCTGCTCGGCTGATTATAACGGGTTCCGGTACTGGATTTGTGGAGTTTGAAAACGAAGCCGGTGCGGTACTGACGAGTGATCTGCGTATCACCGTTGACCATATGGAAGGCGATCCGGAGCATGGTGCCCTGCGGCTGCGGGAGTCCTGGACTGGCTTCGGAGGGTTGATAAAGGACGGTGCCGGAGTCATGTCCCTCACGGGCGGAGGAAAAGACTACACCGGAGCGACGAGCATTGATTTCGGTGTGTTGCGGGTGACTGAGCCGGCAACGCCTGCCGCGACCGCTGGTGTCACGGTCAATCCAGGTGGACAATTGCGACTGGTGTCGGGAGGAGAAGACCCACGTGTCTATTCGTTCGGGGGCTCCCTTACCTTGAACAGCGAGGGCCGTGGTGGCGATGTGCCGGTCGGCGAAGAGGAAGGGATCCTCGGCGGCTTGCGCTACGACCCGGACAGCAACGACAACAGTGCAGAGGTGACGAATGACATCCTTCTTGCTGGACCTTCCAGTATGCATGTGGATGGCACGCGGAACCTGATGGAATTGTCCGGTAGTCTGTCTGGAACAGGCACTGTCAGCAAGTCCGGCGGTGGCATTCTGATGCTGAGCGGCGACAGCGTCGGGTATGCAGCGCCCATCAGTCTGACCACTGGGGAGCTGCGCATCGAGGGCGTGATCAGCAGCGATGTGACTTTGTCGGCAGATACCGTGCTCCGCGGTACCGGGCGTCTCGGCGCAATTCAGACATCGGGAGCCGCGACCGTAGCAGCGGGGCCTGGTGTTGGTGCCTTGACGGCCTCTGCTGTGGGGGCTGCCAGCCACATGATTCGACTCAGCGATGAAGGCTCTAGCCTGATTCGTTTAACGGATGTCACGCCCTTTACGGCGACGTTGAATCCTGCGAATTCGATCCAGGTCTTTGTTGATGCCGCTGAGATTACCACTGACATGGTCTTTGAAGCGGGCCTATTTACCGATGAAGACGCAGACTTCCTCGCCAGCATTGAGAATGCATCGTGGACGTTTTATGTCCTCGACGAAAGCGGTTCGATTGAATTTGACGGACAAACCTACTCGGTTTCCTCGACGACGCTGCCGCGTGAGACCGTCGCCGCAGAGCGAGATTTTGGCGATGGTCCGGTGTCTGGTCGGATCTTGCGATTTGGTGAAGCTGACGTACCCGCTGGTTTTGCCGCTTGGCAGGACGCGGAGTTCACCGAGGCTGAATTGGCCGATCCCGCCATTAGCGGTCCTTTGGCCGATCCAGATGACAGCGGTATCCCGAACTTACTGCGCTATGCCTTGGGGCTAGGACGCACCGATGCCTTTGACGAGGCCTTGCCGCAAGGCCAGTCGATGGTCGCCGGAGGTGTCCTCCGTCATCGGCGCTTGGTGGATGAAGAGTCGGGTATTTCCTACGTTTTGTGGGTGAGCGATGAGCTCGATAGCGAGTCGTGGCAGGAAGTGGTGATGGGTACGGATCTGGTTGAAATTGGGACGGAGCCCACCGGTGATGGCATCACGGAAGTGGTGGCGTATGAGGTGCCGGAGGGCACACTGGAGGGAACGGCACGCTACTTCCGCTTGCAGGTGGTTCTGGATGGGGAGGCGGAATAGGCGTTTAAACGCCTATGTCTGCTCACCCGCAGCGTGGCTGTGGAGCAACGTGCGGGTGAACCGTTCGAGGAAGGGAAAAGCGGAGGGCGGCTGGAGCTGGATTAGAGCGATCGAAACCGCATACGCCAGCGACCCGCGATGCGGAAAGGGAAGGTATCGCTGGCCACAGCGGGAGGGAACCCTCCTTCCCGGACGTACCGCAAATCCTCAATCGTGTAGAATGCGTTGGGGTGAAACTGGTTGATGATGGCGATGACGCGCTCTACGTCACTCCGTTTCAGCGCCATGAACAATAGGTTGACCGGGCCCTTGGCGCCTTCTCCTTCCACGCAGGTGACGCCGAATTTTTGATTGCGCAGTTCATCGATTAACGCTTGCATGGGCGGAGGAACGATGACGCGCAATACCACCTTACCAATGGCGAGACGTTCCTCGATCTTCATGCCTGTGTAGCTGCCCGCTGCAAAACCGGCGGCATAGGCGAAATAGCACATCACATTGTCAAGATTACGGATGACCTGGCTGATGATAATTATCCAAATCAGCGCTTCGAAGAATCCCAGCACAATCGTTTGCATTCGCGCGCCGCGTGCAAGAAACATAAACCGCAGTGTTGCGATCGATACGTCGAGGATCCGGGCGACAAAAATGAAAAAGGGCAGGATCACCCATGCATATCCATGTGTTTGCCAAAACTCGATCATGAGTCGAGCCTACGCGGTCTGTAACCGAATGCAAGCAAACTGCAACAGTCGGGCGGCGCGTCGGGGGTACTGCGGAATCTGTTGTCAGATGGTGTTTAGCCGACTATAGTTTCCCGTTATGAATCGATACATTTTCCCCAGCAAATGGTCGCGCGTCCTGTGGGCTTGCATCCCGTTGGTCGCCCTCTTATGGGTGGCATGCGAGCCGCCCCGAGCACCCGAGCCGCCCCCGCCACCACCGCCGGAACCGGCCGTTGAGGTTCCGCAGCCGACCCGGTCCCCTCACGATGCGGCACGGCACGGGGATGTCGAGCAGCTGGAGCTACATGCGCGTTTGGGCCTTGATATCGATTTGCGGGATGCCTTTGGCGCCACCCTGCTACATGAGGCGGCCTCCGCCGGACAAGAGGACATTGTTGAATGGCTGCTCGAGCGGGGGGCTGATGTGCAGGCCCG
>SKLK01000261.1 GCA_007123265.1 Kiritimatiellia bacterium | reverse complement strand
TGAATGCCGCTGTCTTGCAACAATTCATACAACTGTGGCGGGAGCCGTACATGTTCGTGTTGTTGATGGGGGTTGCGCTGGCCGTGATTGAATTACCCCGCCGTCGTTGGACCTACTGGCTAATTCCTTTTTTGCTGGGAGCTGCCTGCGCCGTCAAGGAATCCAACATTATCTATGCCGCTTGGACAGCGATTGTACTCTTACTGATGCCTTCATTTCGGGCGCGGCCACACTTGATCCGCGATATTGGCTTGGGCGGGTTACTTTTCATCATTGGTTGTTCGCCACTGTTGCTGCAGAATTGGTATCTGACCGGTGCTCCATGGACCAGCCTGTACGTGCTTCGCGAAACCAGTGAATTCTCCGTCGCCGAGACGGGGGCCGGTCTGTCGGCTGGTAATTTGGCGATGACCTTCGGGCGGTATATGAACATGTACCAACCCTATTGGCCGGGCCTGTTGCCGCTGGGTCTCATGGCCGTGTGGGGGGCTTGGCGGTGGCGCAAACACCCGGCCGGTTGGCTTTGGTGCGGCTGGTTCATTTTGCATGTCGGGCTCTACTTGCAGTGGGGCAACGCTGATTTCCGGCATATGTATTTTGCCAATTTCGCAGTCATATTCTTCGCGATGGCGGGTGTCACGGACCTGCTTTCCCGGCCGCGATGGTTCCAACGTTGGCCCGCGCTGCCGACACTCGTGCTGGTGGGGTTAGCCATGAGCATCATCGCGTCCGCCTATGCCCGGCGTGCGCCACGCCCGGAATTCCGGATGGCGCAGTGGCGCGCCTTGGGACAGGAATTTGAGTCGGCGATTACACCGGACAGCGCGGTGTTTGTGAATCGTCCCTTGCGCGATATCCTCGGCATCTATACCGATCTATCCATTATCCGCCTGCATGAATTACTGTATGCCACCCAGCGGGATCCCAATGACTTGTTGCGCAGAATCTTGCAAGCCGACGTGCCAATCTACTTTATCGCCAGCCCTGACCGCGATCCATCGAGTATCTATCGGCGCATCGAGCTGTCCCATCTGGATTGGCTCTATCTCTATTGTGCGGGCGACTTGCTTGAAGTCGCGCAGGTCGATGTGGCAAATCCCCGCGTCGGCGGCTACCTCGGGCGGCCGGATATTTCGGTCTATCGCATCGAGCCCTGGAGCCATTACCAATTGGCAGAATCCTTCGAGCAACCGGTTGGCGGTGGCGCGTTTCTTTACCATGAGCCGCGCGGACTTCAAGACGAGTTGGTGCTCAAGATCAATCAAGCGCCGGTGGCGGCAGACGCCCGGGCCCGACCCTTGATCACGTTAAGTGACATCGCGTCCGCGTCCATTGATGTCGAGGCCGTGCATCGCGCTGCGGAACCGATACCGGCCAGCTTTGCCTGGCGCGTCGTGGACTGGTATGATCCCCTCATGATTCGCGTGGGGGCTGATGCCCTACCCGCCGATGAATGGATATTTGATCGCTTGCCGCTGGTGCAGCGGGTTCAGTATCGACGGGAATTGACCGATACCGTTCAATTGACGCTCCCCATTCGCGAAGGGCCCAACTTGTTTTCCGTGGTCCGGCTGGAAGTGGGGGGGCGCCACGAAGAGTACGTGACCTACCCGGTTACCTATGCCGATGGCAGCCGGTTCGATGCTGTGTTGGAGCGCGGACACGTGTTGATTCCTTTCCCGCCCTCTGATTACACCAAGCAACGACGGGCCGAGTACCAAGCCGTTCGTTTGGAGGTGCCCGAGGCCTTTCCTTTGCGAGTGGAGCGACTGCGCAGCCTCTCATTTACGCAGACGATTGACATTGCGCCGGAGGATTGGGGCAGTCATGGTGTTATACTCGCGGGTCGCAGTGCGCCCCGGCCACGGTTGTCCGCTGATCACCAAGTGGATTGGGGGACGAAGGATTCCTGGGGCCGTTCGTTTGTCGACTGGCGCCCCCCCTCTACGGACCGTGACGCACGATGGGAGTGGCCGGATATGGGGTTGACGGATTTTTGCTTGGTACCGATCCCCGCCCAGTTCGACATCGGGGCTGGGGACTGTTTCACCCAGCCACTCTTAGATGGATTTCATGACTTGGAAGAAGATGAATGGGACTTTTTCTATTGGACAAAAGCAAAGGCCTCGCTCCGTTTGCCGGTACACGCGGGTAGTGGAACTTATACCTTGCGCTTGGTCTTGTCCGGTTCCGGTTTGCAGCCGGAACATGACGTCACGGTCTCATGGAACGGGCAAACGGCGACGCACCAGGTCCCCCTTGGACCGGCCTCGTATGAATGGCTGTTGCGCGACGTCCCCGATGACGTGGACTGGATCGAGGTGGTCTTGGATACACCGGGGTGGTCACCGACACAACACGGTTCGGTGGACGCGCGGGAATTAGGTGTGCGGTGGTATGGTGCCACATGGGAGCGAGTCGATTAATGACTGTACTGCGAGGCCGTGAAGCTCGTCCGACAGTAACGTATCGCTGATGATGAAGAACAGGAACGACATCCCCATTGCCCCTATCGACTCCATGCTGATCGTCTCAGTTGCTGGCATCGGCAATACGATTCTTGCAACGCCCTTGCTGCGGGCCTTGCGTCAGCGCTACCCCAACGCGCGTTTGGATCTGTTGGTGTGGAACCGCGCTGCCGCAGCACCCGTCGAGGCAGACCCCGCCATCGACGAGGTGCAGGTGACCCCGCGCGGATTTGGGGCATGGTTGCGGTTTGTGTACCGGCTCCGCCAACGTCGATACGATGCCGTGTTGACCGTTTTCCCCTCCAATCAGGCGGCGTATCATTTATTTGCGTGGTTAACGGGAGCGCGGTGCCGGATCGGGCATGCCTATGCGGGCGGGCGAAAACGCGGCGAATGGTTGTTGACGCATCGCGTCCAGGCCGACCCGGAAATTCATGATGTGGAGCAAAACCTGGCGCTCTTGCGCCTCTTCGACGAAAGCGCTGCGGATGACATGGACCGGCGACCCTTCTTTACGCTGACGCCGGCGGACCGGCGCGAAGCGGACGAATGGGTGCACCGCGCCGGGCTCGCGGACAAGCGGCTAATCGGTTGTCATCCCGGTGCCGGTGCGGCGGTTTCTCTTCAGCATTGGCAAGGCTATTTCAAGCGCTGGCCGCAGGAGCGCTTTGCCGAAGCCATTCAGGGATTGGCCCGGCCGGATCGCGCCTTTCTCCTCTTTGGCGGGCCGGAGGAAACGGAATTGAAACAGGCGGTGCAGTCCGCTTGTGGAGATGCAACGGTGCACGTGGTGGACGCGTCCCTGTCCGTTACGGCGGCTGTGCTGGCGCGCTGTGAGCTGATGATCTGTAATGATAGCGGTTTGATGCATGTGGCAGCCGCCGTGGGCACCCCCGTGGTCGCCTTGTTTGGCCCGACGCAGGCGTCCCGGACCGCGCCATGGGGCGATGCGCATACGATCTTGTTTAAGCCCGGTGCGGGCCGTCCTTGCTTGCGCTACCCCTTCCATAGCTCCAAAAGTAAAATTCGCTGCCCGTGCGCTGGACAGTGTCTGCGCGATATAACGGTGGACGAAGTGATTGCCCAAGCGGAACAGCAACTGAGTCGTGAGCCGGTTTAACATGAGCGCGTCGCTGGCTATTCTATCCTTCTACAACGTTTCGACACCGGTCAGTGGCGGTGCCTTGCGCGTCGACGCCCTGCTGAATGCTGTATCGCCTTACTCTGTCAGGCTGATCCAGCCGGGCGGGACCCATCCCCACTGGCCGTCGACCACGTTTCGTCCCGATTTCGGCCATCGCCGGGTTGGGATCAATTGGGGCATGTTCAACTACTTTTGGCCTGGCACCGCGCGCCTGACTCGTCAATGCCTCGAGGAATGGACGCCCGCCGGCCTGGTGCTGACATCAATTTGGGGATGGGCCCCGTTTCGTCATCGCGCACCAGCCGTGCCGATGGTGTTGGATGCGCAGAACGTGGATGGCCGCGCCATAGGCGAGCAATATGGTTTCCGTCATCCCTTTACCCGCTTGCTGGCACGTTGGGAGCGACGGGTGGCGCATGAGGCGGCCCATATTTGTGTCTGCTCGGCGGTAGATAAGCAAGGGTTCATCGAGGACTACGGTGTTGATCCAGACAAAATCACGATTGTCCCGAACGGTTCACATGTCCCGTCGGAGACGGAGCTTGAGTCCCAGCCGTTGCCCGACGCAGATTTAGAGCAACGGCTAGATGGCGCGCGTGTGGG
>SKLK01000218.1 GCA_007123265.1 Kiritimatiellia bacterium | reverse complement strand
GGTGCGGACATGAGTCCAGCCCCGTCCCGCGCGCCTTGCGCTCGGCCCCGCCTGACGCGCTCCCACGCGAGAAGCGCTTTGCGCTTCGACCCTTTTGCCCACCGCGTAGCAGCCCTTCGGGTGAATTCAGACTATGGCTCCCGACCACCGACCACCGACTTCCGACTACGGACGACCTCTCTCTAACCCTGCCTTGCTTTCGCTTCTGCATCTTCTGTGTATCCTGCGGTTGCTCCTGCCTGACCGTTGAGCAGCGCTTGGTTCTTCTGGTGTGCGTTGGCCAAAAGGGTCGCGTGGGTCGCGCGCCAGTCACGACCGATCGCGGTGTTGCGCTCGACTCCGCCTCTACTTTTTCAATCGCATGTCCGGTCCCTTTGGACTGCGGCGCTGCGCGCCGCTTTGGACTTCCCTGCACACTCCCAATCTCCTCACTCCCACCCCCCCCGGGAACGCCGAGCCCCAGCTCGGCCCACCCACTCGTACTTGACCGCGCCCAGCGTGCGCGGCTACAGCAAAGATCAAAGATCGGGGTGACGTCTTGTCATTTTTCAATTGCGCTTTATTCAGGGTTAAGTGAATCCAGGCGTACTTGCGAACGCCCCGGATGGGGCCCCGTTCCGCGGCGGCCCCATCGTTTGGGCATGGTCATGACGCGATCGAAACAGGGTCTCGCTCGTGCCATACAGGAGAGTCGTCATCATGCGAAGCGGTCCGGATGGATACGGCCAATGCGTGTTGGAGTGAGTGGTACTGCCGCAAGGTGTCGGCTGCCGCTTGGCGCGGGTCGGGCTTGACCCAGGCGCAATCGTGCAGCCCGTTTGGTGCAAAGCGTAGGGAGCGGTCGCGGTTGAGCAAGGCTATAACCGGCGTGCCGACGGCGGCGGCCAAGTGCATGGTTCCGGTATCGGGCGAAACCACCAGAAGCGCTTGCTGGCAGTAGGCCGCGACGTGGCGGATGGATTGAGGCGGCGCGATTGTCAGGTTGGGGAGTTGTAATGCGGTCAGCTTGGATACCAAGCTACGCTCTTCGGGACCGGAAAATAACAGAATCGGCACGCCGCCCCCGGATAGATGGGTTACGTATGAAGCCCAGTAGGTAGCCGGCAACCGTTTGTTCCGGCGCCCACCGACGAAAAGCGCGATGAAGGGGGTAGCGGGATCCTCGCGGCTCAGCCCCTGCTGAAGCCACGCATGCGCTTCGCTGGCCTCATTCGGGTGCACGCGATAGTAGGGCCGGGCGGGTGTGGCGGGATCAAAGTGTGCCGCCAGAGCTTGAATACGGTCATAGGGGCGCCGCCGCTCGCCGCAAGGGAGGCGAACATTCAAGAGCGCATCTTCATTGCCGATGTCCATGCCGATCCGGTACGGTGCACTGGTGATCCAAGCCAGTATGGCGGAGCTGAAGGAGCCACTGCCGGGATCAACTACCGCGTCGTAACGGGTTCGGCGCAGTTTTAGCAACAGGCGACCCAGCGAAATCCATCGATAGCCATGCGCCCGGCTCAGGCCCTCGATGTGCGTCAGGTCCATATGCTGGAGCAAGGGCATCGTTGGGGCCCCAGTGAGAATATCGATCTGTGCTGCTGGGTATTTGCGGTGCAATGCCGGGATGATACGTGCGCTGATTAATACATTGCCGATCCGGAAATTGGGCCGGATGATCAGAATGCGCCTGAGCTCGGGCAGGTCGGCCAAGGCGAAATGGCCGCCCGGCATTCGCCGTCGCAGCCAGTGCAGAAGATGCTTTTTCACCGCCAACTGGCATTCGCGCAGCCATGATCGAGGCTGAAAATCGGTGAGGTTCCACCATGCGTTAACTTGCATAACTTGATTGACCCTGCTTTTGTTGTGGCCAGAGCGTGTCGCGACGGCTTTAAGATTTGCTTAACGGCCGGCGGTTTTTTGTTTGCCCGCTACCAGGGCGGGGCGCACTATCAAATCCGGTCGGTGGCGACATTCCATGAACCTGTTGCTGATAGAGGACTCGAAGAATTTAGTGGCGGCACTGCGGGACGGCTTGGGCCGTTTGGGCTATGCCGTAGATGCCGTGACGGATGGGCGGACCGGTATCGACTATGCGCGGGCGAAGAAGTATGACGTCGTGGTTTTGGACCTGATGTTGCCGGCAGTAGATGGCTGGGCCGTGTTGCAGCGCTTGCGGGCGGAACGCAATCCGGTTCCGATCTTGATTTTGTCCGCTAAAGATCAGCCGGCCGACCGGGTCCGTGGATTGCAAATGGGTGCGGACGATTACCTCGGCAAACCGTTTTCCTTTGATGAACTTTGTGCGCGCATCGCCAGCTTGATCCGGCGCAAGTATGCGGAACGAAGTCCGGTGCTGGTCTGCGACGCAGTAGAAGTGAATACGGCGACGCGCACCGTTTCTTGCGGCGGTCAGGTTGTGCATATGACGCCGGGTGAGTATGCCGTGCTCGAAATGCTGGCATTTAACCGGGGGCGCGTGATGAGCCTGGCCCGGCTGGTTGAAGCCATCCACGACAGCGATACCTTTACGAATCAGAATGTGATACAGGTCATGATTTGTAACGTGCGCAAAAAGTTGGCGGCCGCAGGAGCGACAACGGTGATCCAGACCCGTCGCGGAATCGGGTACTTGGTCGAATGAACAAAGGCATGCGATCCATTGGTCGGTATCTGAAGCGGCGCCTGGTGGCGGGGGCTGCCGTGGTGCTGCTGTCCGGGTGCGTTCTGCTGGCGGTGGCTATGGTCCGCTTGAATGTGCGGGAATTCGATTTCGCCCTCTACACCAAAGCGGACACGTTGGCAGGTTTCATCTTTGAGCATGAGGCGTTTATCGAGGTCGATTTTCTGGATGAGCATTTGCCTGAATTCGAGCGCAGCGAGGATCCCTCCTACTTCCAGATCTACTTCATCAATGGCTCGGTGGCTCAACGATCACCACGATTGAGCGATGACAATCTGCCGCTGACGCTCGATCAGGTCGACCAACCATATTTTGTCAATTTGACGCTACCCGATGGACGCAGGGGCCGGGCCGTGCAGTTGGCCGTGCAACCACGTGTGGGACCGCGCACCCCCGTGATCGATGGAATCGACTTCATTCCTGTCCCGCCCGGTTTAAGCATGGACCAGCCCTACGTCATCTTGGTGTTGGCGTGGGGCCGGAATCAGTTGGACACGATGCTGGGGACGATCTACGGGGTTGTGGTCGGCTTGATGGCCCTGTTGTTGCTCGGGATCGTGGCGGTGGTCAATTGGTTCGTTCGCACGGGGTTTCGACCACTGACGGATATGAACCACGAAATTGCCCGTCTTGAGCCCGCCGATCTCAACCAGCGAGTGCCGTTGCAAGGCACACCGGAGGAATTGCGACTTGCGAAGACGGCGTTAAACGGATTCCTGGACCGCTTGCAACGGGTGGTCGAGCGGGAACGAACGTTTATTGCCGATGTGGCGCATGAGTTGCGAACCCCGATCGCGGAAATTCGGGTGGCCTGCGATGTCGGGGCTCGCTGGTCGGATGACCCCACGATGGTGCAGCAACGTTTTGCGGAAATGCAGCAAGCCGTTCAACAGTTGGAACAAAAGGTCAATGGGCTGCTGGAGCTAAGCCGGCTGGAGCAAAGTGCGCACGACCAACCGCTGGTCGCGATCCCCTTGCGGGCGTTTCTTGTGAATTGTTGGGAGCAAACAGCGGAAGTCTTTAATCCGAATCGGTTGCGATTCGATTGCCAAGTGCCCGACCACATAACGATCCGCTCCGATGAAGCGAAGCTGCAGATGATCTTCCTTAACTTGATTCGCAACGCGCTGGCATATAGTCAGCCCGATACGGTGGTACGAGCTGCCGGACAGTCCGGAGATAATGACGTGTTTCAGCTTGAATTGGCCAATCAAACCGGCCACGTGACGCGGGAGGATCTGCCCCACTTGTTCGACCGGTTCTGGCGCAAAGAGCATGGTGCCGCCAGCTCCGCTCAGTTGGGGCTGGGACTTTCGATTGTGCATGCCCTGTGTGTCGCACTACATATGGAAGTCAGCGCCAGCTTACATGATTCAGAGACGTTGAAATTCACGTTGATCCTGCGTGAAGAAGCAGGCTAAACCGCGGATGCCGGCACACGCTGGCCCGGCCGGAACGATCACTTGACCTGATTTGATGCTCTCGCCAAGCCGCCAAGCTCGTTGTGCGCCAAATTCGCTGAACACGCCCCGTTGACCTGTGGCGCTCGGCGGT